>DAOVYU010000054.1 GCA_030635465.1 Bacteroidales bacterium
AGCTGAAAGACCAGGCAAACAACTCATCCATACGACCTGGCATTAGAAGTGTTAAATTTAGTTTGTCCATAGATTATTATAACAAATAATAACGATTACATATGAAAAGGCTTATACTCTTTTACCTAACGACAAATTACAAGCGAAGCCCAAATAACCAATCCCTCAAGGGGTGCCTTTCGGCATGACTTCCTGCCGGCTAAAAGAAGGATTAAATTAAGTTTATCAATTAATATGAAATTCCCGTTTTTCCAGGTACCTTTTAATCAATTCTCTTGGAACGGTGAAATTAAGCATTTTCCTGAGCATATTTACAACCTGGGTAGAGTTCCAATATTGTGAGTGTTTAAGATTGGTACTGTGGTTTTCTGTCCACATACTTTCCGGTTTGCCGGTTCCGCCAACGGCTTTCGGGAAAAAACCTTCACCGGCCAGGGATGATCCTGAACCAAAAATTAATTTACTAACAATCCAGTCTTTTTTAGAAAACATATTATATCTCAAATCAACATCTTGTTGTAAAGGTGTTTTGTAAATTTTCTTATCTATCAAAAATACGGGAACAGCCGCGGCCATAAGCAATACTTTATAGATATTATTTTTCCCTTTGACATGATTAACAATCGTTTCCACTAGTAATCGACAGCCCAATGAATGTGCAACGAGTATAATTTGCATTGGCGTATTGGATGGACCCCTGAGCTCATTTAAATATTCTGTAAATACCTTTGCCGACTCAACAGCATTAGGTATTTGTTTACTAAATGAAATGGTTGACAGCGCCTTGTTTTTTAAACTTCCTGACCAATAAAACTTCCAAATACTATTTATGATTTCAGGTGGAATATTCTTTCTTCTTAGTTTTCTAATCATGTTATCAAAACTTATTCGGGCATCATTTTCATCAACATTATAACCGTGTATAAAAAAGACCGTCCTCCAGTTTCCATTTGGATCGGTAGTATCATAATTATATACTTTTTCCAGCACACCTGAGTATTTAGGATGATCCCTGGCGGTAATCTCTCGTTTATATTTCATTTTCTTAATTTCTCCAGAGATGCAATTATATCTCTTAATAATGTCGATATATAGCTTCCTAATATTCCAGCAAGTATTATATAGAAAATTGTTGACGAATCCATACTTGTTGATTGGTTAAAGACTGCAACACCAATAATAGCAACAGCAATACTAAAAATGATAGAATAACTCTTTAGGAGATATTTCCACTTTAAAGACAAACTTATTTGCAATCTATCAATATTCCTCTGAATTAAATGAGCAATTCTATTTCGTGAATTGATAAAATCACCCTCTCCGCTTTGATTAAATATATCTATATTTTCATCCAGGTATTTTAGATGATCTAAATTACTTCCAAATAATGATAACAGTAAAAGGGGATATTTTCTTGGATTGGCAATAATCATTTCTGCAGCATTATTTAGCTGACCGCACAAATTTTCCACCGGTAGTTTATATAACAGATTTGTATCACCGGCAATGGTTAATTCAATAAATGTCTTTTTTGAATTTAACGTATTTTTAATTTCCACTTCATACTTTTTTAATCTGTTTGATACAGCAGTTTTATGCGGAATTTGAAGCCAATTTTCGAAATGAGCTTTATAGAATTGTTTTCTTATGAACGGCTTAATAAATTCAATAACAGCCATGGCAATAAAACCGATAGCGAAAACGGAACCTACCATTGGAAGCGCCCAATAACCAATTATTGATTCCTGTTGTTCAGATATTTTAATACTTGGTAAATTGTCATTAAGTTCTTTATAAAATATTATCATTAGCGACAGAAGTATGATGCCTGTTATAATCATTATCAAAAATGATACATACATATTCATGCCTGATTTTACATTGGAATAGGTTAATTTCATTTTAACCTCCTCATTAAAATTTTATACTGACTTTTTATTATATAATTACACGGGAAATCCAATTAGTGTATCGATTATCTTTTTAACCTTGCCTGGTATATAGTAAAGTAAATTATCTTTAAAGCGTGTTTGCTACAATATTAATAATCTTTATTTATAACAAATTCTTTATTTTGCAGTATAAAATATTACAAATGAAAAGGTTTAAACTCTTTTTCCGATGTCCATTAAAAACTCAAGCAGTTTTTGGACACCTACGGCACTTTTGTTTTTCATCTTTACCTAATGCATACATAGCTTTGAAATATTGATCAAAAAATCCTAAATCTCTATAGTATTTAAATTCTTCTGTGTTTGTTATTTTTAATATATATGAACCTTCTTGTGTTTTGTATAGAGTTTGCCAGTTGTAAGAGGAGGTTATTGTGATCTTTAATTTTTCACATATCATTTCTATATCATCACGTACTTTAATATGCTTCTTTGCTGGAATCTCTATACGGTAATCATCTATATTAACAAAAATAGCAAAAGCTCTGTAAAAATTATTATCTATATCTTTTTTATTAAAGTGGATTACACGATTTGTACTACTAGTCATATCTGCATAGACAAAATTATCCTTATCTGAAAACCATACTAGAATTTCATCTAATGCATTTTTTACTTTAGAATTTTTAAGATAATCATAATGCTCCTGCAAATTTTCTACCCTTTTCAATAGTTGAATAAGTTTATTATTGCTGTTATTCATTTCCATCCCCATTCAACTCATTTACTACTTCCTTAAAACTAAACAAAGCGGATTCAATATTTTCCACAATCTCTGCAGCTAATACATCTGGAGCAGCAAGATTATCCAGGTCGGCCAGTGAGTTGTCTTTGAGCCAGGAGATATCTAAACTTGTTTTATCCCTGGCAATAATTTCATCATAGGTAAACTTTCGCCAACGACCTTCAGGGTTGCTTTCTGCATTAAAAGTCTCTTTGCGTAAATGACGATTTGATGGATTGTAACATTCAATAAAAGCTCTTAAGTCATCAAGTTTTAATGGATTTTTCTTTAAAGTGTGATGAATATTCGTCCGGTAATCATATACCCAAATTTCTTTTGTCCAGGGATTTTTACTTGCCGGTTTGTTGTCGAAGAAAATGACATTCGCCTTTACGCCCTGGGCATAAAATATACCTGTCGGTAAACGTAAAATAGTATGCAGATCTGTAGTTTCCAGCAGCCTTTTACGAACTGTTTCACCTGCACCACCCTCAAATAAAACATTGTCTGGTACTACTACCGCAGCAACTCCCGTAGTTTTTAACATTGTTCTGATATGCTGTACAAAGTTTAATTGTTTGTTGCTTGTGGTTGCCCAAAAATCCTGACGATTATAGGTTAAATCTTCTTTCTTCTGTTCGCCTTCGCCATTAGTGAATGTCTGGCTGCTCTTTTTTCCAAATGGTGGATTTGCTAATACATAATCATAGGTTGCGGGCGAAGCGGCTATTAACGCATCAGCCGGAGAAATAAAATTAACGCTATCAATATCACCAATATTATGAAGAAACAAATTCATTAAAGCCAGTCGCCTTGTTCCCGCTACAATTTCGTTACCGAAAAACGTTTCGAGTTTAAGAAACTTGTTTTGGTCTTTATCTAATTTATTATTTGAAACAAGATAATCATAGGCTGCCAAAAAGAAACCACCGGTTCCACAAGCAGGATCAGCAATAGTTTTCCTTACTTGTGGCTGAACACATTCCACCATTACTTTGATCAATGAACGTGGAGTAAAATACTGCCCTGCGCCGCTTTTGACGTCTTCAGCATTTTTTTCCAGCAGGCCTTCATAGATGTCGCCTTTCACATCGGCGCCCATAACTAACCATTGCTCACTGTTTATCATATCAATGACCTTGGCCAGCATGGCAGGATCCTGAATTTTATTCTGGCTCTTGGTAAATATTTGCCCCAAAATACCTTTGGCCATACTTAACTCACGAAGTAAGGTAGCATAGTGCAATTCCAATTCAGCTCCCTTTTTATTAACCAGGCTTTCCCAATTAAATTCTTTTGGGATATTTAAATTTCGATTATGGGGTGGTTTGCTGTATTCGTCAGCCATTTTTAAAAACAGCAAATAGGTAAGTTGCTCTAAATAATCTCCGTAACCAACACCAACATCACGTAGGGGATTACAGAATGACCATACTTTGCTTACTATTGAAGAGGTATTGTTGCTCATTTTATTTATACTCATTGATCAAATCTCTTAGTAATATATTCTGCAATTTCATTAATAGGAACTTCCTGTGAGGAATTACCACTTCGTACATAGAACTTCTTTGATTTGTTGCCATTTGAATCAGTCATCGTTGTATATATAGGCTTTAATCCCGTTACAATTTCTACCAAACATAATTCCTTGTCCTCTATCTCCGGGAAAGAAATTTTAAGATTATTGGTTGAAAATTCAATGCCATATTCTTTATTCAGAAGATTTCTTAAATGAATTTCAAATTTATCTTTATCACCATTATTCAAAGTAGTATAATCATAGTTTAATCCAACGATTTCACCATCGTCTGTTACTCCCATTATCAATGTTCCACCCTCGCCATTACTAAAGGCTGCAATGGTTTTCATAACCACTTCTTCCAGTTTTTTATTAACCTGGTTTGTTTTTAAATCCCAGCGAAGTGTTGTTTTAACTTCAAGACTTGAATTTTCTCCCTGGCTTATTAATTCTTCTACATTCATTGAAAGAGGTTCTTCTAACGTTGTGGTAATATTATTTAGAAATTCATTGAACTGGCTTGCTAATAATTTTCTTCTGGTTTGAAGAAACTGTTCATAGTTTTCCAATTCCCACAAACGGGAATCAGTTGGAATGGATTGCAATTCAATTGCATTTGGGAAGTTCTTCTCAACTTCAGACAGATAGTCTTTGGCTTCTTTATTCGATTTGGTTCTATTTGCAATTTTGGTTAGTATTGCCCTGTTTGTTATTTCCTGGGCAAGTGAATATTTATATCTGTTTTCCCAACCATAACCATTTTTTTTGAGAATTGAAAAAGGAAATATATGGTCCCATTCAAGTGAATATTTTTTCCCCATGTTCTTTCGCAACGTTAAACCAGTTGTAAGGCATTTTGCATTTTTGCTTTTAAGATACCAATTCATCAAAGCCCAAAGTGGATGTTGTACGCCCACACCAATAAACTCATCCGGATGTATTTCAAGACGCCTTTCCGCTTCAATCAAATTGAGTAATTTGTCAAAAGGATTTTTTTCGTTTGCTATAATATTTAAGTCTTTATCAAGTTTTTGTGGAAGCTGACTGATGTATCGGTTTCTTACCTGAGAATAGTAAAACCATTTTACAGCTTTCTTGATTTCGGTTTCTGACATTTTTGATTTATCTTTGCGAAATGCAAAAACAATAATGGGAACTAATGCATATACTGAATTTATTTCTTTTGTATGATCGATATAAGCATGACTTCTTAAAATGTTAAAAACATAATCAAAAGTATTGCTTTCGAGTTCAAGCCAGGCTTTTTTAAGAGATTCAAGATTTTCCTGACCATGTAGTTTTTCCATTTTAGAGCCTAACTGGTGAAGACAGCCCAATAAAACATACATAAAAAAATCAAGTTTGAACGCCCATCCCTCTTTCTCCAATTCAAATAATTTGGTTTTGATTCTCTCTCTTGCATCGGGCCAATAACCTGATATTTGAGCCAGTGCCAATTCTGCATCAGTAAGGTTTACTCCACTGGCGTTTACAATATAAAAGATATCAATAGCTTCCCTGATTTCTGCTTTTACAGGAATGGTTTGTTCTAAGAATTCTTTATTTTTTATTTGATCAATCTTGCCAATATTTTCTAAAATCATGTATTGATTTTCATCATCAATTTCCTGTTGTTCCTTTATTGCCTTAATTATTTGCAGAGCATTTGTTTCATTTTTTAATATGCTTGTTATATCAATCCAAAATGGATTACCGCTCATTATTGTTTTCTTATAGTATTCTAGCTCCAGTGTTTTAATATTTACATACAATCCCCTGATATCATTAATAATTTCATGCTTCTTGTAATAAGGAGGAATTTCCCCTTTGATTAACAAGTACAACGTTGTAATTCGCTGTTGCCCGTCAAGTATTAATTTAACAGAACCCAGGTTGTGGTTGTAAGTATAATCTCCCTTCAGTTCAGGGGGACTGTTTGTTTCCCATGTTAGCATTGTTCCTGTGGGATGGTCTTTTAGCATTGAATTTATCAATTTTTTTGCATCATCTCTTTTCCATACAAATTCTCTTTGGAAAGCAGGTACAAACAATTGGTGTCCGTCAATCTTGTCTAAAATTTGATTAATCTTCATGTTGTGCCTTTTTAATTTATTAGTTTCCCCTCAAACGCCTTCTTCAAAATACTTTGCCTAAGCGTTTCCGCTTGTTTCAGGCTTTGGCTGATGGTTTCTTCAATTTTACCGCAGACAGTTAGTTTGCTTTCTAATTCATCTACAATATTATATTGTTCCTTCAAAGAAGGTAATGGAATTCTAACTTTTTCTAAAATGTCTACATTTATATTTTTTTGGGCTGTAGCAGGTGCCAATTTCCCCAATGCTGCTTTATAAAAAATAAAAAAATAGTTTGTGTATTTGTTTAATAACAATCTTTCTTCACAAACCAAACCAACTACACTATCGGGAAAACAAGCATCAAAAGATAAGATTGCAGTATCCCCGATATTTGCAGCAATTGTAATACATAAAGTACCTTTCGGCCAGAGTTTACTTTGTTGAAGCCCTAATTCACTATACGTTTGACTAAACTGTCTGATGTAACCCCCATTTGCATTTCTAATATCTCCAGTC
>DAOVYU010000065.1 GCA_030635465.1 Bacteroidales bacterium
AAGTAAATTATAATGATACTGAATACCAGGAAAAGGATGTTATAAGATTATTATTGAACTTTGGGCAATCAGAAATAGAATTCGAAGAGATAGATGAAAACAAACAGAAAACCATTTTACCATTCAAAGTTGCCAATTATATTGTGAATGTTTTGATTGCAGATGAAATTAAATTCTCAAATACTTCCTACCAAAAAATATTTGATGAATATGCTGATTTCGTTTCTAATGAAGATATTCCGGATGAAAAGTTTTTCATCAACCATACCAGCAGGCTCGTTTCTTCAACGGCTATTGATCTTTTAACTTCACCATATGAGTTAAGCGATAAATGGGAAATCGTTGCACGTATTGAGGTTTTAACTGAGGCTAATCATCTTAAAAATGCTGTAGTTCATTCATTATTTTCATTTAAAGCTAAAAAAATTGAACAATTGATTGTTGAGAGCCAGCAAACTTTAAAAATAGCTGAACAAGAAGAGCGATATGAAGAAATGCAGGAATTACTTAATAAGCAGAAAGAACTAAAAACTATCAGTAAGGATATAAATAAGCAATTGGGAAGGGTAATTACTCGATAGTATATTCGTCCAACGACTTAAAGTTGTTGGACGAATTAAAAGGTTAAATGTCTCCTTTTTTATAAACGATCGCTACAACAGTCACATCATCACCACCCATATTGATGGTCATTCCATAAGGACGATCTTTTGAAATTTCGATTTGAGCTTCTCCTGCTTTTCCTGTCAATTGCTCCCAAATGGTAACCGCCTGATGAACGCCTGTCCCACCAGTTGGATGTCCCCAGCCAATCAATCCACCAGTCGTATTCATAGGAATTTTACCACTTCGTGCTGTATTTCCATCAGCTACAAATTGAGCTCCTTTTCCTGGTTCAGCAAATCCTAAAGCTTCAGTTGTCAAAACACCTGCAATAGAAAAGCAATCATGTACTTCGGCAGTTGCCAGGTCATCAATTGTAATTCCTGCTGATTCCAGTGCCTGAGCAGCAGCCTTTTTAATGGCAGTTAATTCTGTTTTATCAGGAGGATCGTTAGTAATATTCCGTTCAACCTGAGCAAAACCAACAACTTCCACCGCCTGTTCTTTTGGAATGCCACATTTTTCCAATCCTTCTTCCGACATGATTGCAATAGCAGATGCCGCATCTGACACTTTAGAACAATCCAAAACATTTATGCTATCTACAAAAGCTTTTCCATTGGGGATCATTTTATCATAAAGGGCACCCAGGTCTTCAACTTTATTTTCATATTCCTGTGCTGTTGGACATAACCGTGCATTTTCAACAGCATTTATAAACCACTGTTTCATCCCATTCCGGGCATATTCCATCCCATATTTTTCATAATATGCCTTTGCCCTGTCACTAAATTGTCCTGGGAAAAAAAAGGCATGTCCGTTCTTTCTTTTCTGGAACCAGCCTGCTCCTGCCAAAACATCTGCTCCATAAATGGCTTTCATTGTATTTTGTACTTCGACTCCAACCGTTAAAACAACATCAGCAGTTTCTGCCAGGATAGATTTCATAGCAGCTACCAATGAAAGTGCACCGGAGGCACAAGCACCCTCAGTCCGTATACTTGGTTTGTATTCAAGTTCTTCATCAATATACGGAATGAAACCTGCCAGGTGGCCTTGCTTATTGAATCGCGAAGCCATAAAATTACCAATGGCACCTTCATCCACATTTTTGGCACCACCAATTTGTTTTAATGTTCCCTGTCCTGCCTCTTTGATATAATGTTCCAAACCCGGACGGGGCTTTTTAGGATTGAATTCACTTCTGCCGGTACCCAGCGAAATGGTATTGTAACCGGCTGTCATATATACTTTTCGTCTTAATTTAATCATGATTATTGTTTAAAAGTTCAACAAATAAAAAACCGGTTTAGCTTTTTAGATAATTATTTATTGGTCCGTACGCATGAAAAAATCCAGTCAGCATTACGGTATTTACATCATCAATTGTTTTTGCTACATTGCTGGAAACAAGAAGCTCTCCAATTTTGTTAGATTGCTTATTGTATTTTTTGGCAAGTTGAGCACCCATATTATCTATTCCATTTAATTCAATAAAATAGGTTTCTAACATCGCTTCTTTTTTGTCACGGCTAAAATTCACCGCTTTCCATGGTTTCCATGATTGAGGTAAGGCACCCAACTTTTCATCACAACTGATAGCAAAACTTGAGATATCCACATAATCATTTGTATCAGGATTGAAAATTGCAACAGGTTTGCCTCTTTCATATTTCAGGAAGCCATCTTTTTGTGACCCATCTGATTTTTGTCCACCTTTAACACCCATTTCCAATAATTTATCCAGCAAGTCGCTATGCAAATCTTCATCCGGTAAATGTGGATTCATCACCTGCATAATAAACTTCACTACATCCACACCTACATAATCAATTAGTTGAAAAATCCCCATAGGCCTTACAAGAAAATCCTGAGATACTTTATTGACCATATAAACTGCTTCAACAAATGGCATATTAGATGAAAGCAGTTCTACTTCACTGATACCATGTAAAGCATCACGCATAAAATGTCCGTTCCCAATAAATCCTGCTTTATCATTTGAAGGGACAATCACCTTCCGTAAACTTTTTGCATACGCTTTAGCGAAGTCAACCATTTCAGCAGAGTTTTTATCAGTAGTAATTAACTCAACCAGGCGTTGCACTGCCGGTGGATTATAGAAATGGAACCCGAGGATTCGCCCATCCAACTTAGCACCTTCATCTAAGATATGAATTGGAATAGAGGATGTATTGGTAAAAAACCATGGTTTATGTGTATTATTTTTGTTGATCTGAGAAAATAATTTATTCTTCACATCTAAATTTTCCACGATTGCTTCAAATACCAGATGACTATCATAAGCAGATTCGATGGCAGTGACAGGCCGAACAATATTCATTACATCAAATACATATTCGTTTATGATATCTTCATTTTCGATCAAATCGCTGCGATCCTCATATAATTTTCTCAATAACACTGTTTTTTTCTCAGCCATTTTTTGGATCTGGGCTTTAAGGTATTTCATCAAACCAGCAAGGCCCTCATGTGAAACATCAATGGCATTCAAACAAAAGGTTTTTCCCTTGTTTTCCGGTTTCAGGCTCAGGTCAGCCATTTCAACAGCAGTAAGCAACAGGATTCCGCTTCCCATCTTACCGGCAGCTCCTAAAACCGATACATTCTGTAATCTTTCGTCGTAATTCATATTAAACACTTAAATTATATTAATAACAAATAACTGATAACCTTCGATAAATATTTTACCAATTTGGTTTCCGTTTTGCAAGGAAAGCCATCATACCCTCTTCACCTTCACTTTCATTTCCAAACAAACTTCCAAATTGAATTGCTTCCAGTTCAGACCCTTTATCAAAATCCATCAAATAACCTTGACGGGTAACTGCCTTTACTTTTTTTACCGCTTGTGGACCTTTAGAAGCCAAGGTTTGGGCAATCTTCATCACTTCTTCCATCAATACTTCAGGTTCAAAAACCTTTTGAACAAGCCCGATTCTCAAAGCATCATCTGCTCCTATCATTTCAGCCGACATTAACAGGAATAAAGCATCACCCATTCCAACCAACCTTGACAAACGTTGTGTTCCGGCATAACCTGGTATTAAACCAAGGCTAACTTCTGGTTGACCAAATTTAGCTTTTGTACTTGCAATCCTAAAATCACAACCCATTGCCAACTCAAGACCTCCGCCCAATGCAAAACCATTTATTGCAGCAATAACAGGTATTTTTAATTTTTCAAGACTGCGAAATGTATGTTGTCCAATCCTTGAAAACTCAGACCCTTCTGCTGAATTTTTATCGACCATCTCAGCAATGTCTGCTCCGGCAACAAAAGCTTTTCCTTCACCCGTAATGATCATCACCTTAATCTCAGGCTTATTGGTTACATTTGAAACTACATCATCCATCTCCTGAAAAAATCTGGCATTCAGTGCGTTTAAGGCTTTAGGGCGATTAATTGTTACAATTACAATGTTGTCCTGAAATGCAACATTTAAGATTTCGTATTCCATAATTGGTTTTATCTGATTAGTTGAATAAATATGCCTCAAATATAGATAAAAAAAATCATCAATTGATATCATTTACATATAAAATAAATGATGATTTAATTAGCTATTGTATTCTGATTATCTCAGTGATTATATACACAAAATTATATTTTTAACTATTTTCGGGAAATCTTTAGAAAGATATTTAACATGTTTTCAGTAAACCATATTTAAAGAAATTGCCATTGACCATTAAAACTCATATAATTGTTTTGTCTTTACTTATCCTGACAAAATTAAGTATTGGTCAATTAAGTAATCCGCCTGATAAAAATGTGTTTTTTATCCAGCCACAAATCAGGATAGGGAAGATCATAGACAATATGCCAAATATGCCTGACAGGACTGCTACGGTTTTTGGGGATATCAATATAGCCTGGCAAACCCGTGGTAAACAAATCTGGAATCAGTATTACAAATATCCCCAGGTTGGCCTACTGGTTTCAACCGGATACCTTGGGAATAATTATATACTTGGCTATTCAATATCTGTTGTTCCAAATATTTCCATCAGGTTATCTAATTGGAAAAAGGCTAATATCAATGTTTTATTGGGTACAGGATTATCCTATTTTACAAAAACTTATGATGAAATTGACAATAAAGAAAATGGGTTGATTGGTACAAGTGTGACCAATAAAACATTGGTTTCATTTGATATGAATTACAATCTTTCTAAGAAATTTGTGCTCACTACTGGAGTTTCCGTTTCACATTATTCTGATGGACATTATCAACTACCGAACTTTGGTATAAATATACCGGCAGTAAATATTGGAGTTAAGTATTTTCCAAAAACATTTCCAAAAGAACATTACAAATATGATAGTATTGTACCTTATAACAAAAAGTTCCTTTTTAATTTGAAATTTGGAATTGGATTTCATGAGTTTGGATCTGTTAATAAACCAACTGGTGGACCAAAATATCCAATTTATACGGCCACTGCCTACATGAGTAAGCGATTAAGTACCATACTTAACTTTCAATTTGGAATTAATTATAACTATTATACCAGTTATTACGATTTTATCGAAAGTCAGGAGTACTATGAAAGTAATAAACATTTTAAATCCTCTTCAATTATTGCATTTGTAGGAATAGAATTTTTTATAGGGAAATTTGGATTTTCAGGTCAGTTAGGAACTTACTTGTATAATGAATTTTACAAAGACTTACAAGACTTGCGCAGTAATGACAGGAGTTGGAAATACCAAACTTCCAGATATATCGCATCTCGATTGGGTGCTCAATATTATATTTTCAATCCCATAAAAACTACCAAACTAAATCCATGGATAGGAACTTTTCTGAAATCGGTAGGTGGTGCAGCTGATTTTGCTGAGATTAGTATTGGATGTGCTTTTTAAATATTGATTTTTATAATTCTCCCTTCGCTGCAAGTAATTAAAACTTCCCCATTTTCAACATGATATATTGAATAGCAATCCAATTTTTCTTCAATGTTTAATTTCTTCCAGCTATTTCCACCATCGTAAGTCATGCAAATTATACCATTATTTCCAACAACAATTCCTTTATCAGAATTTACCATGCATAGATCATTCAGGTGTACCCTTTGTTTCAATAAGCTATTTGATTTTATCAGCACTTCCCAATTATTACCAGCAGTAGTGGTTTTATAAATCCCACCATCATAGCCGGAAGCGAATCCTACTTCTTCATCCAAAAAATAAATGGCTGTGAAAAAATCACCGTTAAAATCCATCACCTCAAATGAATCTGCTCCATCCCGGGTAACAGTAAAATGGCCATAACCACTTAATATTCCATAATCCGGACTAAAAAAATGACTGGATGAAAGTTCATAATCGAAAAAGTCCCAGTCCCACCATGTACCTCCATTAGAAGATTTAACAAGCAACCCTCTGTCAAAATACATCCCCCCTGTTAGATAAATAATTTTTTCATCAACAAATTCAATTTTTTTTAAAGGAACCTGGTATAAATAACCCGGGTAATAAGGAAATTGATAATCTTCCCAACTACCACCCTGATCATAGGTTTTTAATACTATTAAATTTTCGCCACAGGCATACCCAACTGAATCATTTAAAAAGTTTATTGCATATAATGACTTGTCAGTATTGAGGTTTAATTCCCATGATTTACCTCCATCGATGGTTTTATATATTGAACCAGATTCTCCACCTTGGCCACCAACAATAAATCCTATGTGTTTATTTAAAAATAACAACTGTTGAAAATTGACTTCTGTGCTTGGTGAGATTATTTCAACTGTATAGTTTAAATCTATTTTCTCTTTACTACAGCTTAAAAACACTGCACTGAATAATATAAACTGAAACCATATTTTTATGTGTAATCTCATCTATAATTTAAAACAATTTTATCTGTCAAAATTAAACATATTAATGGTTTAACAGTGAATTAACTATAAAACCAGGGTGTTCTTTGACATAC
>DAOVYU010000252.1 GCA_030635465.1 Bacteroidales bacterium
TGGAAAACCCATCTCTAATCAGCAGGATAATGGAAGGAGCATCTTTTGGAAATGAAAATTTTTCGGTTTCTGCAGCACAGAATATGTTTGGTATGGAGGAAGATGCCATAGAAGATATTTTGAATAAGACAAGCATTGAGAAAGTCGCGATAAATGTATGGACCATTCGCTTGCCCATCGTGAACTGTTCAGTAATTGAAACCGAAGAAGGCCTGGTATTGATAGATGTTGGAATGAAACCTGCTGGTCCTGCTATATTAAAATCAATTCAATCAATCAGCCAAAAGAAAATCCATACAATTATCTATACTCATGGACATGTGGACCATTCTTATGGAACCTGGGCACTGATAGAAAATAGAGCTAAACCGCAAATTATTGCACACGAAAATTTGCCTGACAGGTTTAACAGGTATTTAAAACTAAGGGGCTCATTGGCGAAATATATGAGTCAACCAATTGAACAGTTGCCAAATGATAGTGCCGATTTGATTTGGCCAACTAAAATTTTCCAGGACGAACTTGAGATTCAAATTGGTGGCGTTAATTTCTATTTAAAACATTTTGAAGGTGAAACAGATGACCAGTTATTTGTTTGGATGCCAGATCAGGAAATTGTTTTTGCAGCAGATTATTACCAGGGGTTTTTACCAAATGCCGGTAACGGAAAACGAATTCAGCGAAATGTTGAACAATGGATTGCTGCCTTACGATCAATGGAAGCATTAGATGCAGAGATAATGATTCCTTCACATGGTGATGTTATTTTTGAGAAAAAAGCAGTAAGTGATGCATTAAGTATCCATGCCGATGCTTTGGAATACATCCACAATTACACCATTGATGCATTAAATAAAGGATTGAGAAAAGATTTGATAGTAGATGAATTTGTTATGCCAGTAAAATTTGCTGACCACCCTTTACTAAAAGAACAATATGTAACTGCAAAGGACATTTGCAAAATGGTCATCAGGCAATATACAGGTTGGTGGGATGATATTCCATCACATTGGTCACCAGCAAGTATCAACAAACAAGCTGTATCCATAGTTGAACTGGCAGGAGGGATGGATCAATTAATTAATCATATTAAGAGTTTATCTCCTAATGATTTGGCTTTGGCTTCTCATTTTATTGATTGGGCATATTATGCTGATCCTGATAACCCTGAGGTTCATGAATTGGTATTAGATATTTATAAAAAAAGAATACTGGATGAAAATAGTAAAACACAAGAGATGTTGGTTTACCTGGATCAAATGACCGAAGTGAGGGCAAAAATGTAAATAAATCCTAATCCCCTGAAAATAAAAGCGTACCTTTGCAAAAATTTCAGATTTGAAAATTTGTGCTTTTATTAACTAATTCCACACTAACCATTAGTTCTTCAACGCTCACCTTTTTAGATCATATTTTAAACAATTAATAATATGTGGTTAAAATCACTGTTATTAAATATAAACAAACTAAAATTTTATACCAATGAATATTTATGTAGGAAATCTTGATTTTAAGGTGAGTGATAGCGAGCTGGAAGAAATTTTTGCAGCATTTGGAACTGTAAGTTCATGTAAAATTATTATCGATAAGTATAGTAATCGAAGCAAAGGTTTTGGTTTTGTTACGATGGATAACGATGACGAAGCATCCAATGCAATTAACGAATTGAACGGTACTTCTTTGAAAAGCAGGGATATCGTTGTAAATGAAGCAAAGCCCAGGAAAACAGAATATTAAATAAACTATCTGCTTTTTCTGTCAAAAAGAAAAAGAAATATTTGTTCACTTTTTGGGTTTAATCATTGCAAATGGTGGATAATCCAGAAAAGGATTAGTGGTAAAATTACCAGGGTGATATTGGTATAATAAAAATTGAGGGCAACCTCTTGAAATTAAAATCAATTACTAATTATTTAAAAAGTACAATTAATTTATGGGTAGATCACAGGAAACATTCAATAAGAAAGACGTAAAAAACAAAAAAGAGAAGAAAAGAAAAGAGAAAGAAAAGAAGCGGCTTGCAAGAAAAGAAATTGAGAAAAAAAGTAGCCTTGACGACATGATTGCCTATGTTGATGAAAATGGAATGATCTCCTCAACCCCTCCTGATCCCACTAAAAAGAAAGATATTAAATTAGAGGATATTAAAATCGGTGTGCCCAAAGGTGATACTCAACCCGAGCTTGATCCAATACGCAAGGGAACAGTATCCTTTTTTAACGATTCGAAAGGTTACGGATTTATTAGAGATTCCGAAACAAAAGAGAGTGTGTTTGTACATGTAAATAATGTACTTGAAGAAATAAAAGAGGGGAATCTTGTTAGTTTTGAAGTTGAAATGGGGAAAAAAGGGCCTTCTGCAATACACGTGAAACTTTTTAAATAATTTCCTCTGAAACCATAATAAGTCAAATAAAAACAGACCCAAATTCACCTCAGTATTTTTGGGAAAACAAAATCTACTTTCAAATTATTACAATTAACTTTTTGCTTCATCGTCTCTTTCATATTGTAAGATATCACCCGGCTGACAGTCCAGTACTTTACAAATAGCATTCAGGGTTGAGAAGCGAATAGCCCGTGCTTTTCCCTTTTTCAATATTGATAGGTTAGCCATTGTAATTCCAACTTCTTGAGAAAGCTCAGTAAGACTTTTTTTACGTATGGCCAGCATCACATCTAAATTTACGATTAAGGACATAGCTATACAGTTAAGTTTTGTTCTTCCTGAAGTTTAACACCTGTCATAAAAATATGTGAAAGCACCCAAATAAACAGTGATAACATTAATATTCCGGCAAAATTTGGATAATCCTCTAATATTTCCACATGCTCAAATTCAACATTTTTTCCTATTACCTCATATATAATTCTAACATAAATAATCGTAAAAACCCAAAGGGTCAACAAAGCATAGGAGATGTTTTTCAGGTGTAAGATGTTCTCTTGTACAAATATTACATGCTTTTTAACATTCATTACAAACTTGCGAAAGGACAATAAAATGTACATTAAAACAGCTGCAACAATTAACAAAGCCGATCCAAACCAACGGGCAAGAAACAAAGGAGTATTAAAAAAATGAATCTGATTGATTCCTTCCACCAGTTCAACTTTAATATTCATATCGTTCAGATATAAATTTCCAGTTTCCAGAATATTAACTTTTACAGGAAATCTTGTATGCAATTGAAGATCATTACCAAAAAAATCAGTGAATAATAAAACATTAAATACAATGATCGCCAAACAAACCAGTAGAAATAATCCAAGGATGACCTGAGTTCCCCAGAAAATTATTTTAATACTTAAAGGAGTTTTTGCAGTTTTCATAAGAATTTCAATAAAGTGTTTGCTTGCAATATTACATAATAATTATTTAAATACAATATTTATTTATCGTTATTCGATATGCTTTTATTGTTATTAGTAAAAATCAATCCACAAACCAATATTGAAATTTTCAGATAAGGCCGGGTTAAAATGAACTGAAAGCATATATTTATCAAGTTAACATATGAACAGTTCTACCTATTTACTTGTTATTAAATTTATAATTTAATAACAGGGAAACTAGAAAATTTATTCATCCCCAATTAATGGACATACATTAATTACCAGATGCAGGCAAAATCAATTAAAGGAAAATCAACTGAAGAAATTCAATCTGCCTTGGCAGACACTATGGCCGACGGTTTTAAACCAACTTTGGCTATTGTGTTTATGTCAATCAGCCAGAATAGAAAAACAATTAGCCAATTGCTTGAAGACAATGGCATAGCAATCTATGGTGCCACCACCAATGGTGAATTCATTGACGAAGTAACGGAAAAGGGTTCGACAGTTATAATGCTGCTGGATATGAACAA
>DAOVYU010000049.1 GCA_030635465.1 Bacteroidales bacterium
ATTTGGGATAATATTTCCAAAGTGCTATAGCTAATAAAAATGGGCAAGCAAATACCTAATTACTTGATCCTGAATCATAAAATTGCAATAATAATCGTCAATTGGAAAATATTTTTTTTTAAACCAAAAAGGCTATGGATTTATTGCTGATGACGAGACCAATGAAGAGATTTTTGTACATGTATCCGGCCTCATCGACAAAGTGAATGGATAATATAAAGTATCTTTTGAAATCATTGAAGATAAACGGGGAAAAAAGGCACAAGAAGTTAAAAAGGTGTAAAAGACTTACGAATTCATTTTGTTAAAGCTTCCCATGCGGGAAGCTTTTTTCATTTATATGGTTAACCATTCAATATTTATTAGTATATTAGAACACTTTTATTTTTTTAGTAACCCTTAATATTCATTGCTATGCAAACATACATTTTACTTACAAAGCTATCACCTGAAGTGAGTATGAAAATGAAAGATCGTGCTGCCCTTGGCCATACATGGCTCGATCAGGTAAAAGACAAGTGTCCTACAGTTAAATTTATTGCACACTATGCAATCCTTGGACAATACGATTTTATTGATATATATGAAGCACCGGATAATGAAACTGCAGCAAAGGTTTCAATCATCAGTCAGGCAAATGGAGCCATGAGCGCAGAAAGCCTGACTGCTATTCCGTACAAACAATTTTTACAATTGACAAAAGAGATTTAAATCTTCTTTTTATTATCTAATGTATTGTGAAGCAGAAAATTGCAATTGTTCACTAAATAGGTAATTTCATTTAAATTGCCTTTGCAGTTCTTTAAAAGCTATCTTAAACCATACCGTATAGCGACTTGGGAATTCGGCTATATCTACATCTATTTTATCTACTGACATAAATTTCCAGTCATTCACTTCTTTAGGATTTATTTTCGGAGTTTTATCCGATTGGCCAATAAATACATGATCAAATTCATGTTCAGTTAATCCTTGCCCAACATCTGATTTGTAAATAAAAGTAAAAGCCTCATCAAACTCACAGTCAAATCCCATTTCCTCAACCATTCTTCGGTGTGCAGCATCGCTGGTTTTTTCGCCATCTCTTGGATGACTACAGCAGGTGTTTGTCCAAAGTCCGGGTGAATGATATTTGCTTAAAGCACGTTGTTGCAACATCATTTCACCATTCCCATTAAAAATAAAAACTGAAAAAGCGCGATGCATTTCACCCTTAACGTGTGCTTCCATTTTTTCCATCAAACCAATGGGACTATCATTTTTATCAACAAGTATTACCTTTTCCATTGTATATATTTACAGTGCTGGCAAAGATAAAAAATAGTTTCCTTAAAAATATTTCAAAAAAAACTTGACTTTCGAATATATAATGTTATATCTTTGACCGACCGTTCATTCATAAATCATGAACAGGAAATAATATGGCACCAAAAACATCAGAACAATTTGAAGAAATCCGGGAGACAAGAAAGCAACAGATTATGGATGTTGCATTGCAGATGTTTGCTAATAAGGGATATGACAGTACTTCAATAAGTGCTATTGCAACCAAAGCAGGTATTTCAAAAGGATTACTCTATAACTATTTCAGCAGTAAAGAGGATTTAATGATTCAGATAACTGAGAAGGGATTTGAAGATATGCTTAGCTCTTTTGATTTAAATAAAGATGGTGTATTAACTTCAGAAGAGTTTATTTATTTTATAAATAAGGTATTTGACTTGATGGAAAGTAAACTTACTTTTTACAAACTTTATTTTTCCTTAATCCTTCAGCCAAGTGTGTGGAAGCTTTTTGAAGTCAAATTTGCTGAAGTTATTGGTCCGATGATGAACACTCTGACTGAATACTATAGGAGTAAAGGATCAACAGACCCTGAAGCAGAAGCATTGATGGTAGGTTCCTTGATGGATGGAATTGGCTTAAACTATATTTTCAATCCTGAATTATACCCACTTGAGCGTATAAAAAAAATGATCATCGAACGATTTGTATAAATATTAATATCAATAGAAATGAAAAAAACTAATTTAATACTGCTTGCAATAATCCTTTTAAGTCTTCCGGCTATAGCCCAGGAGTTAACAGCAAAAGAAATTGTAGATAAAGCTGATAAAAAAAATCGTGGTGATACTCAGCAAGGCACTATGGAAATGAAAATTGTTCGTCCGGACTGGGAAAGAACAGTAGAAATGAAGAGTTGGTCGAAAGGTGATGACTACTTCATTATTTATATTACCGCACCAGCAAAAGATAAAGGCCAGGTTTTTCTGAAAAGAAAAAAAGAGATCTGGAACTGGGTTCCTACCATCGACCGAATGATCAAAATACCTCCTTCCATGATGATGCAATCCTGGATGGGGTCCGACTTTACCAATGATGACCTGGTTAAACAATCGTCCATTGTAAAGGATTACACTCACACACTTTTGGAGGAAGAAGTTGTGCGCGAACAGCTTTGCTATAAAATTGAACTCATCCCCCACCCTGATGCTCCGGTTGTTTGGGGTAAGATTATTTCCTGGATCACAAAAGATGGGCTCAACCTATGGAAATCGGAATAATATGACGAAGATGAATGCCTGAACAACATTGAAAATGCCGATGAGCTAAAAGACTTTGGTGACAGAACTTTACCCAGCAGAATGGAAATTGTTCCTGCAGATGAGCCTGGTAAAAAAACAGTGTTGTTAATGAAGGATATATTATTTAACAAAACCATAGATGATAATTTTTTCACGCAGCAGAATATGAAAAGAGTAAGATAAATTAATTGCCACGAAGTCACTAAGACACCAAGAAATCACAAAGAATATAAAATGGATTTGCTAAAAGAAAAACATCATCCATTATCTGACAGGGAGGAACAAATTGGCAAAACTTTAGTCAATTCAGCATTTAAAGTTCACAAGGCACTTGGCCCCGGATTACTTGAAAAAATATATGAAATTGCTTTGACACACGAATTAACAAAAGCTGGACTGCAAGTTAAACGACAAACCTATTTACCGATTGTTTATGATGGGATTGAATTTGAAGAAGGATTAAGATTGGATTTATTGATTGAAGATTTAGTAATTTGTGAGCTAAAGGCAGTTGAGCAAGTGAACCCTGTGTGGGAAGCCCAGGTTTTAAGTCATTTGAAGTTAACAGATCTGCGTCTTGGATATATTATCAATTTTAACGTACCATTAATTAAGGAAGGTATCAAACGTTTAATATTATAAACCTAGTGGAACTTAGAGACTTCGAGCCTTTGTGGCAAAAAAATAACAGATTGTAAAATGAAAACCTATTTTAAACTTGCATGGCGGAATTTGTGGCGAAGTAAAAAGCGAACGCTTATTACAGTAGCCTCCATATTTTTCGGGGTATTTTTTGTGGTGATGATGTCATCATTGCAAAAGGGATCTTTTGAAAATATGATTGAAAATATGGTACGGTTTTATTCGGGCTATATTCAAATCCAGCATGAAGGCTTCCAGGAAAATAAGAGTTTGAATAAAAGTATGGTGTATGATGAGACCCTCGACAGCTTGTTAAAAAACACAGAAGAAATCACTGGTTTTACCCATCGAATCGAATCTTTTGCCCTGGCTTCAACAGGTGACAAAAGTTTTGGAGCCATGGTTTTTGGCATTCTTCCAGAAAATGAAAATAGAATTTCAGGAATTAAAAAGCGAGTTTCTGAAGGAGAGTATATCAAACCAGGTTCTAAAGGAATTATGATTGGCAAAGGACTGGCATCAAATTTAGATGTCGGAGTTAATGACACATTAATTCTTCTAGGTCAGGGTTATCATGGTGTAACAGCCGCCGGAAAATATCATGTAGTTGCTCTTCTCGATTTCCCGATAAATGATATGAATAATCGGTTCGTTTACCTTGATATGGAAGCATGTCGTGATTTATATGACCTTGGAGGAAAAGCTACTTCAGCAGTAATTATGGTTAAAGATCCATATGTGGTTGATCGTGTTATCTCAAGATTAAAACCTGGAGTATCTGATGAATTAGTTGTTTTGTCATGGAAAGAAATCCAGGCAGAATTGGAGAATTTAATTTCGGGCAAACTGGCCAGTGGTAAAATTGTAAAAGCTATTCTATTTATGGTAATTGGCTTTGGAATCTGGGGAACTATTATTATGCTTATGTCAGAACGAAAAAGAGAACTGGGAATCATGATTGCTGTTGGAGTTCGGAAAATAAGACTAGTATGGATTGTTGCTATCGAATCATTTTTTATAGGATTGCTGGGAGTTATATCTGGAGCAATAGTAAGTTTTCCCTTGGTTTATTATTTATTTAAGAATCCAATTTATGTTACTGGAAAGGTTGCAAAAACATATGAGGATATGGGGTTTGAGCCTGTAATAAAATTCGGACTACAACCTGATATATTTATAAACCCGGCAATTACAGTATTTATTCTGTTTTGTTTTATTACAATTTATCCGGTTGTATTTATTAAGAAGCTTAAGACGGTGGATGCATTGCGAGCATAACTATTAAAATTTAGAATATGAAATTATACCACAAAGGAACACTAAGGATAACTCAAAGTTTCACAAAGAAAAGTAAAAGAGTAATCAACTAAACCTTAGTGTTCCTTAGTGAAGAACTTTGAGGACTTTGTGGTAAAAAAAGAAAATGTAAAATGAAAAACTTAAAATTAGCATGGCGAAATTTATGGCGGAACTCCAGGAGGAGCATGATCACCATGGCCTCTATCTTTTTTGGTATTATCCTCTCGACATTGATGACATCGCTGCAGCATGGATCCTACGATTCCATGATTAATAATGTGGTGAAGTTCTATTCAGGGTACGCCCAGGTATTTACCGAAAAATATGATGAAAACAAAACCATAAACAACACTTTCGAATTAAAAGACGGCCTGGAACAGCATATTTTAGATTGTGATAAAATAACCCACACTGCTCCTCGGCTTGAATATTTTGCACTGGCATCTTCTGAAGATAAAACCAAAGGTGCCGTTATTATCGGAGTACATCCGGAAAAGGAAGATAAAGTTACCGAGATTAGTAAATGGGTAAACTCGGGCTCATATATAGAAAATAACGATGATGGTGTTTTGTTATCAATAAACCTTGCACAATATTTAAATCTTGGAATTGGTGATACACTTGTACTTTATGGACAGGGATATCATGGAGTTACAGCTGCAGGTCTTTACCCCATTAAAGGAATCTTAAAGTTTCCGTCCCCTGAACTAAATAACCAAATGGTTTATATGAATATAAAGTCTGCCCAGGAATTATTTGGAGCCACCAATAGGGCAAGTTCTATGATTATAATGGTGAATCGTCACCAGGATTTACCTGAAGCCATGCGTTATCTTCGGAAAAACATAGAAGCCCCCCTTATGGCAAAATCTTGGGATGAACTTCAACCGGAACTGGTTCAAATGATAGAAGGTGATCGAGCCGGAGGAATCCTTATGAAATTGATTTTATATATGGTTGTGGGGTTTGGAGTACTTGGAACCATTATCATGATGATAGCAGAAAGAATGCGTGAGTTAGGGGTTACAATAGCAGTTGGCATGCAAAAAAGTACTATGTCATTTATCCTATATATCGAAACCATACTGACAGGGATTTTAGGAACTGCTGCCGGAATTGTTGGTAGTATTCCCGTCATAACTTATTTTTATAAAAACCCTGTACCACTTAGCGGCGATGCTGCTGAAACCATGATTCAAATGGGAATGGAACCATATCTTTATTTTTCAATGAACATGCCCATTTTTTATAACCAGGCCTTGATTGTCCTTTTTCTTTCAATGGTAATTGGTTTTTACCCAATTTTCAAGGTTTATAAAATTAAAGTAAACCAGGCTCTTAGAGCTTAGATAGCAATGAATGAATGTGAGAATGAAAAAATGCTTAAATAATAGAAGTCAAAATACTAAGTACTAACAATCTAAATTCTAAAAATATGATCTTTTCAGTAGCATGGCGCAATATCTGGCGAAACAAGGTTCGAAGTCTTGTGGTTATCTTCGCTGTGGCCATCGGACTTTACGCCGGAGTTTGGTCAGCAGCCTTTATGAAAGGCATGATGAATCAGCGGATCGACAAAGTAATAAAAACAGAACTGTCGAACATGCAGGTTCATAATCCGGAATTTAGGAAAACTTCTGAATTCACAAACTATATGGAAAATGCTTCCTCTTTAGTAGATGAAATATCGAAGATAGAAAACGTAAAAGGAGCCTCTAATAGAATAATTATTCAATCGATGGTTGCCTCAGCTGAAACTGCGGCTGGAGTAGTAATTATGGGGGTTGATCCTGCAAAAGAACCGCTCGTAACAAACCTGAACACCAAAATTATTGATGGAGCCTATTTCGAAGGGATAAAGAGAAACCCGGTAGTAATTGGTAAAAAGCTGGCAGAAAAACTAAATGTAAAGGTTCGCTCAAAAATTGTAATTACTGTCCAGGATTTGGAAAACAACATAACTTCAGGTGCATTTCGCATATCTGGGATCTATACCACTAATAACAATATCTATGACGAAAGCCATGTATTTGTAAGATATTCCGATTTACAGAGCATAACGGAATTCCCTTTGGGAGCAGGACATGAAATTGCCATCAGCATTGAAAACAACGACTACCTGGTGGAAGTCCAGCAACAGGTATCGGCAATGGCCGGTGAACTGGAAGTGTTGAACTGGAAAGAGTTGAGCCCCGAAATGAGCTACCTAACCGAATCGATGGATATGTACATGTATATTTTCATCATCATCATTTTACTGGCATTGCTTTTCGGAATAATTAATACCATGCTGATGGTGGTTATGGAACGAACCAAAGAAATCGGGATGTTAATGGCCATTGGGATGCAGAAATTTAAAATCTTCCAGATGATCGTAGTTGAGTCTATCCTGCTATCACTGGTGGGTGGTG
>DAOVYU010000097.1 GCA_030635465.1 Bacteroidales bacterium
AGAAGGATTTGAATTAGGTAATTTTTCAGCTTTTCCATGGGAGTTTTCTGGTGATGCAGAATGGATTATTGATAATTCCATTTATTATGAGGGTTCATTTAGTGCCAGTTCAGGAGATATTAACGATGATCAATCATCTTTAATAAACTTAGAAATTTGTGTACTAAATGAGGGTGAAATTAGTTTCGTTAAAAAAGTATCCAGTGAGGGTAATTATGATTATTTGAAATTTTATATTGATGGCACTGAAAAAGGAGCATGGGATGGTGAGCAAGACTGGTCGATTGTCACCTTTCCAATAAGCGAAGGTGTACATACTTTAACATGGTCATTCGAAAAAGATTATTCGGTAAGCAATGGTTCAGATTGTGGATGGATTGATTTTATTACATTTCCACCATTTGGCGACCCCAACCCGCAATTATCTTATGATCCTGAATCTTTTATACTAACAATGGGTAATGAAATCTTTTCAGATACCATAACAATTACAAATGATGGTACTGGACCATTAATTTATTCTATAAATGTGGTTGATACCATTGGGAATAATGTTGACTGGCTATCTCTTGCTATAGATAACGGTGGGTTAAATTCAGGTGATAGTGATGAGATTCAAGTGGATTTTGATGCAACAAACCTGGATGAGGGAAATTATGTTGCCTATATTACGATTACTGATCATATGGAAAATGATTATATGATCCCTGTATTTATGTTTGTGGATATAGCCAGTGGAATTCAACACCATGAATTTATCAGTAATTTTGAAAATATCCCAAATCCATTTAATGACAAAACAGCGATACATTTTACCTTAGAAAAACCTAGCTCGGTTTCACTTGAGATTTTTAATTTGAAAGGTGAAAAGATTAGGTCATTGATTTCAAATACAGAATACCAAAAAGGGGAACAATTTGTAATTTGGAATACTCTGGACGACAAAAGTGCCAGAGTTGAATCCGGGGTATATTTTTACAGGATAAAAATGAATGAGGATCATGTAACCGGAAAGATGATCCTTAAAAATTAGTCTTCTAATCAGTTAAGGCAATTGATTTTTATCAAGATAATCGATTTTCAAATTTAGCTTTGAGTCTAAATTCGATCCGCCCCAACTTCCAAGTTGAATAACGGTCATTCCCGGATAAGAGGCAGATAATTGGAAAATAACAATATCGGGAGCAGTATAAACTTTAAAGCGACCATTTTCATCTGTAAAAGTGTAATAGTTTTTGTTTTTTGATTTGCAATTTATGTACACATTTTTAACTGGTTTCCCGTCTGGGGTAGTAACCTTGCCCTCAATATTTAAAGACGGGTAATTATACGGATTAATTAATACATCAGGATCTGGATCAAAACAAGTTAAACATTTATCGAAAGGATCAAATGCCTGAAAAGCTTCTACCGCTATTTTGTGATTTTCATTTTTGTCTTTTCTTCGAACAAGACCATAATAGTTGTTCTGGGATTTTGGATGAGAAATATTGAACCATGGAACTTCTTTATATTGCCACCAGATGTATCCAATCCCCCCATAATATTTTGTATAAGCAAGCGATGAAAAAGCAAATTCCTTTTGTTGTTCTTCTGTTGCTATTTTTGAGTTTTCTTTGTGTGCTACATCATTTCCCGCAAGGGATGTTTCACCAATAATCCATGGTTTGTCATATGCTTCAGAAAACCATTTAAGAATACTCTTATACTTTTCTGCCTCCATACTATCAAAATTTCTTTTAAGGTTAGGATAGAGGTGAAAATTGATAAAATCAACAGGAAAACATTGTGCATCCCAGTTTAGGACATCCTGAACCATCGCCCCAAAAGTTATTAATTGCAAGGGGGCCTCTTCTTTCAAAGCATAATACCATTGTGCAAAATTTTCAGCCCGCTCATATTTTTGATTTTTTTCATATTTGGGATAACCGAGGTGATATGGCTCACTATTTATTTCATATGCAAAGACAACAGGCTCTTTACTAAATGTTTTACCCAGATAACTTAAGTATTTGGTATAGCGCCATGAATAATCCTGCAAGCCGCCGGTACCAACAAGAATAATCACTTTAAATTTGTTTTCAGGGTGCTGGGTATTAAATTCTTTGACAATATCTACAAACTCTTCCATCAGACCTGCCTGCCTCTTGAATGTTTTCCGTTTTATAGTATAAGCTTTATTTTTAGTATAACATTTTAGCTTATTAGGATCTTCCTGTGAAAAATAATTGTTTGACTCCATTGCTTTTGAGTTTAATTCATCAGGTCTGTATTTAACCGATAAGCCAACCAATCGAATCGTATTAAATCCCATCTCGGCAATTTTATTCAGGTGTTTCTTTATATTAGCCCTCCACTTCACAGAGTCAGCTCCACAATTAAATCCCGGGGCTCCTTTTCCACAATTCTTGTAATTACAATAGGCCACAGTCGGAGAAATATGAAAATTGCCATGGATATCTTTTATTGTTGCTACGGCATAAGTAACAGCCAGTGGAAAATATTCCTTTCCTTCCAGCATAAATTTCTCGTCCTCTAAATAAACAAATGAGCCGGATTGAGAATTGGAAACCTTAGGAAGGGTCAACAACAAGAAAAGAATGGTAGATAATAATAAATGAATAAATTGGTGTGATGAGGACGTATTCATTTTGATGTATTGCATGGTCTTTAATTTTATGGCTTTAAAACAAAGATAATGCCTTATTGAGAATAGATAATAATTTGTGCAGGATTATTAATGAAGCTGTCTTAAAACTCAGTTAGAATTTCTTAACATTAATTCTGCCTTTATTTGAATAGACTCTCCCAGTGTTAAGTAATATTTTTTGGCATATTGTTGAGCTTCAGATATTAGCAGGCTGTCGTTTTTAATTTTAATTTTAAAGCCCTCTAATTGGTTGTATTTTGTAAATAATTCAGGATGATTAGTTTTGAAATTATAGTTTGATTCAAGTTGTACCAGCTCATCAATCGATTGATTATTTTCATCAGCTTTGGCCTTTAACCCTTTTAACCAGACAAGATCATTTTCAATAATTCCTTTAAAATAACCAGGTCCTTTAAGCATCAATAAGCCATTCAGATCTTCCTGGGCATATACATATTCTGCAACAAGATTTAACATTTCTTCAAGACTAATTTTTTTCCCCTGTGCATCTTTAATCACATTCGTAAACCAAACATTATAATTTAAGATATTGCATCTATAATCATGCATTTTATCAAACTGAGATATTGGGCCATATAATTTATAAACGTCTTCAATAAAATTCCAACCAAATTTGAATAAAAATCGCCCGGTAATCATTAGTAAAATAACATCCTGTTTTTCTATTTCTGCCTTTAGATTAACATCTCTTACCTGTTTTGACTCTATATACGAATCGGGATAAATCTGTTTATTAAAGTACCAGAAGGCCTCATTTTTAAACAGGTGTTTGGGAACTTCTGTGTTGAAAATATTCCAATAATAACTATCCCCAATAGTCAACATCATAGGCTTTTCCTTATTATCATTCTCTTCAAAGTTATATACATGATAGGCAAGATCTTCTTTTTCGGGAAGCCTGAACAATAGGTTTAATGCTTTTCCGGCATCATAATCTGGTCGACGTGCAGTTGATTCTATTTGTAAACTATCGTAAGAATAATCCGGCAGATCAATGTGCCGAATATCCTCAATATACGGTATTAGCGAATCTAGAGCATATGTCATCCCATAAATACTCCAATGAATTCCGTATCTCGGATAGATCGGATATTTCGTTTTCCCTTTTAGTGAATTGAAATAGAATCTGAAATCAACAAAATTGACATTATATTCAATAGCTTTTTTCAAAAAGGTGCTGTAATTTGTAAGTTCTGAAACTTTATCAAGATATTGATCTGGAATATATTCAGGATAAAATGATGCTTTACCCGGTTCAAATACAAGAACCAAATCAATGTTTTTCTCATTCTTTAGGTACTCCTGAATAAATTTCAACTTCCTGATTTTTCTATCAATAGTTTCTTCTCCAATGTAATCCCCCCCCGTATAAGCCCGGATGTAATCATATTCGATCAATTGATCATCTTTGCCTACTATAACACCTTCTGCATGTGGGATTCTATATAAACTGTAATCAATCTGGTTAGTTAACCTTACGAGAAAATCGCGGAAACCAATGTGGTCCTCCAGGTATTTATCATAAGTCATTTGAAACCTCCCATCAAACCAATCGGTCCAGCTAAATACTGGTTTTTCAGTTAAAACAAAATCTCCATCTAGCTTTTTCACTTGAAATATGGCATATTTCTTTTGAATGGCAGGAAATACCAAAATAAGTAGAATTATAATTACCAGTATTTTTTCAAGATTCTTCAAAACAACTTAAAATCTAAAGTAAATAAATGGGTTAAATCCCGATGATGTAATTGATCCAATACTAACTATCAGAATCAATAAGGATATGGAAAACATAATAAGTATGGTTTTCCTGCCTTTATATTGTGCAAATAAATTCTCCTGCCAGGATTCAATTTTTTGAAAGCCTCCCCAGAAAGAAAAGATAATAGCAATGATCAAAATCGTATAAAATTTCTTATCGAAATAAATAGAATCATTTGCGAATTCAAACGAAAACATATTCCCAAGATAATTCCAGGCAATGGTCATGTTATCCGCACGAAATAATACCCATCCTATTAAGGTTATAAAGAATGTTATCATAATACTGGGAACCTTGCCAATTGTTTTATAAACTTTCAATAAAAATAAACGATCGGCCACCAGGAACAGCCCATGAAATGCTCCCCAGATCACAAAATTCCATGCTGCACCATGCCACAATCCTGATAGTAAGAATACAACCCAAAGGTTAAAATATATTCTTCCAGTACTTACCCTGTTTCCTCCTAATGGGATGTACAGGTAGTCCCGCATAAATCTTCCCAATGTAATATGCCACCTGCGCCAAAACTCAGTTATATTTTGTGCAATATATGGGTTATTGAAGTTTTCGGGAAAGTTAAAACCAATCATCCGGCCTATGCCAATGGCCATGTCAGAATAGCCCGAAAAATCAAAATATATTTGAAATGCATAGGCAATAATTCCCAGCCAAGCAGTTGTTGTGTTAAAATCCAGGGGCTGCATTCCAAACAAGATATCCACTTGTTCTCCCAACACGTTTGCAATCAGCACTTTTTTCCCAAGACCAATGGTAAACCTGAAAAATCCCGTTATTCGGTTATTATTATTTTCATTCCAGCTCCTGTCTTCAATTTGGTCTGCTATTTCATTAAACCTGACTATAGGGCCTGCAATTAACTGAGGAAACATTAGGATATATAATGCATAGTCAGTCACTTTTTTTAAGGGTGCATGAACACCCCGATAAACATCAATTGAATAAGTAAGCTTTTGAAAGGTGAAAAATGAAATGCCAATTGGAAGAGCAATGTATGTCCATTTCACATTTTCAAATCCCCAGATAGATAGCGCATCATTTAGATTGTCAATAAAAAAATTAGCATATTTAAAATAGAGTAAAAGCCCGATATTTAAAATAACCGAAAGACCCACCAATCCTCTTTCTTTCATCCCCTTAGATGTATTCAACCACCTACCTATATAAAAAGCGATAAC
>DAOVYU010000152.1 GCA_030635465.1 Bacteroidales bacterium
TATGAGAAGAGAGTGTATAGATAAATTCATATAATTAGTAGTTATATTGATAGTTATGTGCTACAGTACAAAAGTAACAAAAGTATTTCGAGAAAAATATTGTAGTTTGACTTAGCCAAACAAAATTGTCAATTATATGTTAAAGATGGTTACCTGTTTTATAGTTTTCCAATCCTTCTTCCAAAAATTTTACGAAGGCATCAATGTCTAAATCATAAGCTCTGGGTTTGGCCAGCAAGTCGCCATTATGGCCCAATAATATGTAATAAGGCTGGGCGTTTATATTAAAATTATAAATCTGCATATCAGCATATATTTTACCTACTGATTTCTTGAGCTTACCATCCGCTGATGACATTACCCACTCCGATTCAGGCAATGTAGTCTTATCATCAACATATAAACTGATAACAACGTATTCTTCTTTTAATATTTTTAATACCTGTGGATCAGACCAGACATTTGCTTCCATTTCCCTGCAATTTACACAACCATGTCCAGTAAAATCAACATAAATTGGTTTGTCTAACTTCTTGGCACAAACCAGCCCTTGTTCATAATCATAATAACCTTCAATACCATGAGGCAGATGTAAAAATTCATGAAATTTGGGTGTCTCACAAATGGATGAACTCTGTTCAACTCCAGATGCTGCCATTGAATTTTGTCGTGTAATTTTATCCAAATCAAAATCATGGGTTGTCATTGGAGGTAGATAACCTGATAAGGCTTTTAGTGGTGCTCCAAACATACCTGGAATAAGATATAGTACAAATGTAAATGTAATAATTACAAGGGTTAAACGAGGTACGCTAATAAACTTAACATCGCTGTCGTGAGAAAATTTGATTTTTCCTAATAAGTAAAATCCCATCAACATAAAAATGATGATCCAAAATGCTAAATATATATCACGGTCAAGGATTCCCCAATGGTATGTTTGATCTGCTATACTCAGGAACTTTAATCCTAATGCCAGTTCAATAAAGCCCAATACAACTTTAACGGAATTTAACCACCCACCTGATTTGGGTAATTTATTCATCCATGATGGGAAGAAGGCAAATAGCGTAAAAGGTAAAGCAAAGGCAACTGAAAACCCGAGCATCCCAACAATGGGTTCAAGAAATGCCCCGGTTGCTGCTTTAACAAGGATAGCTCCAACCAGAGGACCTGTACAGCAAAATGAAACAAGAACCAGGGTAAAAGCCATAAAAAAAGCTCCAGAAAATCCACCTTTATCTACTTGTGAATCTGACTTATTAATGAGCCAGCTTGGTAGAGTAATTTCAAACATTCCAAAAAAGGAGGCAGCAAAAATTACAAATATCAAGAAGAACAAAACGTTTGGCAACCAGTGTGTGCTCAACCAGTTGGCAAAATTTACACCAAGTGTAACTGCTATTACTGTCCCTACAACCGTATAAATTAAAATAATTGATGCTCCAAAAACAATAGCCTGCATTTTCCCTTTGGCCTTTTGTTCTTTCATGAAAAAACTTACTGTCATTGGAATCATTGGAAATACACAAGGCGTAAGTATAGCAGCTAAACCGGCTAAAATGGAAAATATAAATAATTCCCATAGTGATTTATTTGCAAGGTCATCAATACCAGCACTTTCAAGTATTGTTTTATCATCAAGAATCTCATATGTATTTTTATATTTTGAACTCTTTTCAGAATCATCCAAAGAGCCGATTGCAAACTCTGTTGTTGCTATCACTGTACCACTTTCATCTTTTGCTTCTGCATCAGGTTTGGCTGTTAATTTTGCACCATTAAATGCAAACTCAAACTTGTTTTCATCATTTGGTGGAATGCATTTTGAGTCATCACAACACATAAAATAAACATAACCGGAGATAATTAATGGATCTTCAGTAGTTATCTTAAATTTTCTGGTGAAAGTAGCTTCGTGTCCAAAGAATTTAACAACCATATTGAAATTTGGATCCTCCTCTTCATAACCATCAGGTTCAATGAAAGAAACGATGTAATCTATGTCATTTTCAACTTCATATGATTCTTCTTCGACAATATTAATATCTTCACCAATAAACTCAAATCCTTGTAGATCATAAAAGTAAAATGATGTGGCTTCGGGGCCACCTTTCGGAACAAATTGCGAATATAAATGCCACGTATCTTCAATTGTTGCTTTAAAAAGCAATTCATACTCATTGTTTCCCAGGTCCTTTTTACTTAAGTTCCATTTTACCGGTTCTAAAATTTGAGAGAAAGAAATGATTGATAAAAAGAATACCAATCCAGTTGCTAACAATAATCTCTTCATACCTGATTAACTTAAAAGTTGTTATTAAAGTTTTAACTATTCAGACAATCTGCCTTTTTAAAAAGTTGTATAGAGGCGCAAAGGTAATAAATTCAATGTATTTTGAGGATAATTTAAGAATTTTTATAAGTAGATAATTCGCTTTGTTGTTTAGTAATATAAAGAATAATGTATTGATTAAAAATAGCTACTGAAAAACAAAAAGTTTGTTCATTATATACATTCAATGGCTAATATGTTTATTGTGCTTTCTGTAATTTTAAAACGGTTGTCAATCCTGTGACCAATTATCCAGACTATTTGTTTGTCAGAAGTTAATATCCATGTTCTTTCTTTGTCAGGTACTGAAACTTTGTTATCAATAAAAAAGTCGCTGAGCAGTTTTTTCTGATCCATCCCCAGTGGACAGAAAAAATCACCCTTTCCCCATTTTCTGAGTACTAAAGGGTATTTTAATTTTGCCGAGTCCACCTCTGCAATGTTTTGATTTTTTGAAATTTTAAAACTTGATGAAATGTCTTGAGATTGTATTTTTAATTTAATGGGATCTAATAGAATATTTTTATCTTTTTCAATTTTAAACTCCCGTTGCTCATTATTATTTCTTTTTTCAATAATTAGGTAATCCCGGTCTTTTGTTATTTTATGGGTATCAGATAAAAAACACTTACCTGAACTTGAATCAATTGAAAGGATTATATTTGTTGAGTTGGTATAATTAAAACCATAATGTTTTATTACTTCATACAAATATGTTTCACTATCTTGAAGGTTGCGTAATTTTTTAACCGGAAGTTTTAAATATTCATTTTTAGTTTCTAAAAATTTACCAAATTCATTCTGGATTTGATCCTTATAAATATTTTCGACTTGTTTCAACCGTTGAATATTATCAGTAATTGTTTTTTGGTAATTTGGATAAATATTTTTTATGACAGGGATTAGTTGATGCCTGATTTGATTCCTTGTGTACTTAGTTTTTTTGTTTGAACTATCAACTCTATATTCTATTTGATACTGATTAGCATAGGTTTCAATTTGTTCTCTGAAGCAAAAAAGCATAGGGTGAATTAAATTATCACATTTGGGTAAAATTCCATGCAGACCTGAAATACCCGTTCCCCTGAAAAAGTTATTCAGTATTGTTTCAATTTGATCATCCAGGTGATGGGCCGTAGCATAATAGTTGTATCCGTGGTTAAATTTGATCTCTTCAAACCAATTAACCCGCAAATCTCTTGCAGCCATTTGAATGGAAATTGATTGATCTTTAGCATGATTGTATGTATCAAATTTTTTTGTGTAAAATGGCACATCATGTTTTTGGGCAAGTAATTCAACAAAGGAATTGTCCTCATCCGATTCCTGACCACGTAATCCAAAATTGCAGTGTGAGATACCAATATTAAATCCTGATTTAGAAAATAAATCTAGCATTACAACAGAATCGATACCGCCGCTAACACCCAGTAAAATTTTATTGGATGAATCTACTAAATTTTCTTCCTGAATAAATTTTAAAAATCGTTTTAACACAAAACAAAGTTAATACATATTTATACCTGTAGATGAATATTTAGTAAAAATGGTTTTAGGAATGCCGTTCGAAAACAAGTAAAATTAAATTTGAAATATCTAAAAAGATTTATACTTTTGCACCCCCAAAATAAGATTAAACCAGACTTTTACTTAAAATTGAAACAAACAATTAACTAATTTCAAAAACATTATGGAAAATTTAGAAGGTATTTTAGCTACAATTTACGATTTAGCCATTACTTATGGATTAAAGATTTTATTGGCTGTTGTTACACTAATTATTGGTTTATGGATTATAAAAATGGTTTTAAAAGCCATAAGCCGGAATATGGAGAAGAAAGATGTTGATGCTACCTTAAGACAATTTCTGGGATCATTATTATCAATGCTACTGAAAATTATGCTTATAATCAGTGTAATCAGTATGTTAGGCGTTGAAATGACCTCATTCGTTGCTATTTTGGCCGCTGCCGGTTTGGCCGTTGGTATGGCACTTTCAGGGACATTGCAAAATTTTGCTGGTGGTGCAATGATTGTATTGTTTAAGCCCTTTAAAATTGGTGATTTTATTGATGCACAAGGATATATGGGTACTGTAAAAGAAATCCAGATTTTTAATACGATCTTAAAAACACCTGACAATAAAACCATTATTATTCCTAATGGTGGATTATCAACTAGCTCAATGACAAATTTTTCAACTGAACCACAGCGTCGCGTTGATTTTACATTTGGAATTGGTTATGGTGATGATATTGATAAAGCTAAAAAAGTGATTGAAGGATTAATTGCAGCTGATGGTCGTATTTTAAAAGATCCTGCTCCTTTTATTGCTGTATCTGAGTTGGCAGATAGTTCAGTTAATTTTGTTGTTCGTGTATGGGCCAATGCAGCAGATTACTGGGGAATTCATTTTGATATGATTGAAAATGTTAAAAAAGCATTTGATAAAGAAGGTATATCTATTCCATTTCCACAGACAGATGTACATGTTTATAACGCAAAATAATCTGGGAAATAAATTTTATGTTTAA
>DAOVYU010000036.1 GCA_030635465.1 Bacteroidales bacterium
GCAAATGCACATCCCGAATTGCAGGCTGATGGAACTTTAATTACATACAATATTAATAATTCAGATTTTGCCGAATTAATTGGAAATGAAGATATCTATTTCCCAAAACTCATTAGAATGAAAATTACTAAATGAAATTGAGTATATTTGGTAAAAGTTGTCTGAAAAAGTATAGTTTAAAATTTTAAGTAATAATCAAAAACGCCCGCCTGAACTGTCGCACGGCAGGCAGGTAGCGGGCAGGGAGGAAAAAAATTATGATTGAACATGTTCATAAGCACATCACATCGGAACTACAGCAAAACACCCGCACCGATATTATCTTTATTCTAACGGCTATCCTTCTTAACCTGATCACCCTGGCTGTAAACTCCGGTATGTCAGAAAAATCACGAACAGACAACGCTTCTCTCATTGTTATGTTTGTTTTTGTTTGTCTCATTGTACTGGTAAACCTGGTTGTAGTCTTTGGATTAATAAAAGGAAAACAAACCAGGGAGAAACTTTTGAAAGGTTTGATGCAGATGTACAAAGACAAGGATGTTGACAAATATTACGATTTAACCCTCATGGGAAACTACAATGTAAGGTACAACCTGTTTATTATGGTAGTAGTCACAACCGGTGTTATTGCAACGATTGTACCTTTTATATTGAGATAAATGGGTGATATAATTAGAACAGGTCCTGTTAATACACATTATCAGCAATTCTATTTTTCGTTATTCCAATATACTACCGCTGAATTGTTCATTAATTATTAGTTAGATACAGCAACACGTTTTACTATTATTCTTATTTTTACTTAGTGGAACAAAAATGAAGAATAGTATGCCCGGAAAAAAGAAACAATCCAAGAAAATATTTGTACTCGATACTTCTGTCATTCTATATAATCACAATGCTATCAACAGTTTTGATGACAACGATGTGGTAATCCCGATAACGGTACTGGAAGAACTTGACAATTTTAAAAAAGGGAACGAAACAAAAAACTTTGAAGCCCGTGAATTTATTCGGATCATGGATCGTTTATCAACTAAAGGAACCTTGCAGGACTGGATCCCGCTTGAATTTCCAAAAGCCGGAATGTTTAGGGTCCAAATGAACGAAATACCAACCCAGGGAATGGATGCAGTAAAAATCTTTGGAGATAAAAAAGCGGATCATAAAATTCTGAATGCTGCCATCCGATTAAGTGAAGAAAAACCTGATCATAAAGTAGTTCTGGTAACAAAAGATGTGAATTTGCGGATAAAAGCCAAATCACTCAATATCCCTTCTGAAGATTTTGAAACTGGTAAAATTAAAGATGTAGATTCTCTGTATTCAGGTATATCATACGTGGAAAATGTTGATCCGGCAGCCATTGATTTAATCTATAAGGATGGAATTATAGATGCTGATGCTTTCGGTATTAAAGATCCAATTCCCAATCATTATTTCATTATCCGGAATGATCGATCGTCTGTATTAACCGTATATAATCCGCTACTTGAAAAAATAGAAAGGGTAGAAAAACGTCCGGCCTACAAGATTATGCCCCGGAATGCAGAACAGGTTTTTGCCTTACATGCTATTACAAATAGCCACATTCAATTGGTCACACTTCAAGGTATTGCAGGAACAGGAAAAACTTTGCTTGCCCTTGCTGGTGCCCTGGATCAAAAACGAAATTTTAAACAAATCTATTTAGCCCGTCCCATTGTTCCTTTGAGTAATAAAGATATTGGTTATTTACCAGGTGACATAAAATCAAAGTTAAATCCCTATATGGAACCTTTGTGGGATAACCTGAAGTTTATTCAAAACCAGTACAGTGAGAAAGACAAAGAATTTAAACGGATCACAGAAGCTTTGGAAACTGAAAAACTGCTGATACAACCTTTGGCTTACATCAGGGGAAGAAGTATTTCAAACATTTGTTTTATAGTAGATGAAGCACAAAACCTCACACCTCACGAAGTTAAGACTATCATTACCAGGGCAGGTGAAGGAACCAAAATAATATTTACCGGGGACATTTACCAGATTGATACACCTTACCTCGACTCACAAAGTAATGGCCTTTCTTATTTAATTGATAAGATAAAACACCATTCTATCTATGCACACATTCGCCTCGAAAAAGGTGAACGATCGGAGTTGGCTAATCTTGCCAATGAGTTATTGTAGCTAAATTTGTTGAAATAGTTAAATTAGTTTAAACTTGAGTGCTTTGCGAATTCTTCTATAGGAATGCCTATTGCAAAGTATTTTAGGCACTTTTTTAATGTCCGATTCCGAACATTTTATTTATATTTGCGTTGATTTATAGGAGGTTAAAGTTAATTTACATAAAATGAGCAAATTAGATGCAAAAATACTGATCGTTGATGATGATCAGGATGTTTTACTCGCTGCTAAACTTTTTTTAAAACAGCATTTTTTGATCGTACATACCGAGAAAGAACCAGAAAATATTCCCAATTTACTTGCAGTTGAAAATTATGATGTGATCTTACTTGACATGAATTTTTCAAAAGATGCCACCAGCGGTAAAGAAGGTTTTCATTGGTTAAACACCATAATGGAAATTGATCCGGCTGCTGTTGTCATTTTTATTACCGGATATGGAGACATTGAATTGGCTGTTCAGGGAATTAAAGAAGGTGCAACTAATTTTCTGTTAAAACCCTGGGAAAATAAAAAATTATTGGCAACCATTACTGCCAATTTAAAAGTTCGGGAATCAAAAAAAGAACTGGAAGATTTGCGGACTAAGCAAAAAGTCTTGATTGCTGATCAGGATAATTCATACAGCGAAATCATCGGACAATCACAAGCAATGGAACAGGTTTTAATTGCAGCACAAAAAGTTGCCATAACCGATGCCAATGTACTAATTCTGGGAGAAAATGGTACAGGTAAAGAACTGGTGGCACGTGCAGTTCATAAAGCCTCTAACCGTAAAGATGAAGTATTTATCAGTGTTGATTTAGGAGCCATCAGCGAATCCTTATTTGAAAGCGAATTATTTGGATTTAAAAAAGGTGCTTTCACAGATGCCAAAGAGGACCGTGCCGGAAGATTTGAAGCAGCAAATAAAGGTACCATATTTCTGGACGAAATTGGCAACCTATCCCTGGGATTACAATCTAAATTATTAAGTGTTTTACAAAATAGAAAAGTTGTCCGCCTGGGAACTAATAAGGAAGTAGCCATTGATATAAGATTGATTTGTGCGACCAATATGCCATTGTATCAAATGGTAAACGAAAACAAGTTCAGGCAGGACCTTTTGTATAGAATAAATACTGTTGAGGTTAAAGTTCCACCATTAAAGGATCGGCTTGGTGATCTACCAATATTAATCGATCACTTTTTAAAGATTTATTGTAAAAAGTACAATATGCCCTTAAAGCGCATTAGTTCTTCTACTCTGAAGCGGTTGGAAAAGCACAATTGGCCTGGCAATATCAGAGAGCTACAACATTCTGTAGAACGTGCTGTAATAATGAGCGAAGTTCAGGTACTGGAACCCAATGATTTTTTTCTATCTCAATTAGATGATAATCAATCAAATAATATTAGTTCAACAACTTTAAATCTGGAAGAAACGGAAAAGATCCTAATCAGAAAGGTGATTGATAAACATGGTGGAAATATCAGTAAAGCAGCCAAAGAACTGGGGCTTACACGTGCATCACTTTATCGGAGAATAGAAAAGTATGGTTTATAAACGATTTTATTTTATTATCACCATCCGAATCTTGCTAATTGTGGCAAGCATTTTTTTATTTGTATACCTGGTTACCGTTGCAAAACATGAAGTTAGCAGTATTATTCTTGGCTTACTCATAGTATTCCAAACATATTGGTTGATTGTGTATGTTAACCAAACCAACAATAAGTTGATTCAATTTTTTGACAGTATTCGACATTCTGATTTTTCCACATCATTTTCTGACAAAAAACTTGGTAAAAGTTTTGAGAAACTAAGCACATCATTCAATGAAGTGATTGATGAATTCAAAAAAAACAGGGCCGAGAAAGAAGAACATTACAACTACCTGCAAACTGTTGTACAACACATCAATATTGGTATTCTCTGTTATCGTAAGGATGGTAAAGTCGACATGTATAACAATACAGCAAAGCGGATATTTAAAAAAAATCTGCTTAGGAATATAAATGATCTGGTGGATGTAAAAAATGAATTGCCAAAAATTTTAATGAAACTGAAAGCTGGTGATAAAACTTTGATCAAAATTTTTACTGATGATGAAATAAAGCAATTATCATTGTATGCTACAGAATTCAGAATGCGGGGTGAAGAATATATTTTAGTTGCCTTTCATGATATTCATGCTGAACTTGAAGAAAAAGAGATCGAATCCTGGCAAAAACTTATTCGGGTGTTAACACATGAAATCATGAATTCTATCACTCCTATCTCCTCATTGGCTTCAACGGTAAATGAAATGCTTATAGATAAATCTGATGAAGTTCAGAAAATGAAGGTGATTGATCCCGATGATGTCCAAAATATTGATGATGCCCTTACCACGATCCAGAAACGCAGCCAGGGATTGTTAAATTTTGTAGATATATATAGAAATCTAACACGCATACCCAAGCCCAATTTTAAATATTTTAGTGTAAATGAAGCATTTGATCGGGCAGAACTATTACTAAATCCAAAAATTGAAAAATTAAATATTTCATGCAGTTGTAAAGTTTATCCTGAAGATTTAATGTTAACTGCCGACCCCGATCTTATTGATCAGGTCATCATCAATCTGTTATTAAATGCCATAGATGCAGTTAAGGATAATGACAATTCTGAGGTTAACTTAATCACTTATAATAATCAGAACAATCGGACAACCATTGAAATTTCTGATAACGGGACAGGCATAAAACCCGATATCATTGATAAAATATTTATGCCCTTTTTTACATCAAAAAAAGAAGGTTCGGGTATTGGCCTAAGTTTATCACGACAGATTATGCATTTGCATAAAGGTTCTATTACTGTAAAATCAAAATCAAACGAAGGAACTGTATTTACATTAACCTTTTAATCTGGTACTATTTTTTACTAAATCAACATGAAAAATCTTTTTTACATATTTTCAGCTTTATTGTTATTAAGTGCCTGCGGAGATAATACAAAAAAACAAACTCCTACAAGGAAAACAATTACTAAACAACAAGTTGCAGTTCCTGAATTCAATTCAGATTCCGCATATATGTTCATTGAAAAGCAAGTAGCTTTTGGACCACGCGTACCAAACACAATTGAACATGCCAACTGTGCTCAATTTATATATGATAAGCTAAAGGATTATTCTGATACAGCTTTGATTCAAAATTTCAAAACCCGGGCATACAACAATGAAGTTTTGAATGGCAAAAACATTATTGGGTCTTTTAATCCCGAAAATGGAAACCGGATTTTACTTTGTGCACATTGGGATACCAGGCCATATGCAGATTATGATTTGGATCCAGACAATCATCAGAAACCTATAGATGGAGCCAATGATGGTGGAAGCGGTGTAGGTGTATTACTTGAGATAGCCAGGCAAATAAACTTAAGCAAGCCAGGAATAGGTGTGGATATTATTTTCTTTGATGTAGAAGATTATGGACCTCCGCAAGAATTACAAATGTATGGAAGCAATTTCTGGGGTCTCGGATCTCAATATTGGTCACAAAATTTGCATGATCCGGATTATGTAGCCCGCTATGGTATATTACTCGATATGGTTGGGGCTACTGATGCAACTTTCTTAATGGAGGGTCATTCCATGTTATATGCCGCGGGAATATTGAAAAAAGTCTGGACCATTGGTAACAGATTAGGTTATACACAATATTTTTTATTTGATTCGGCTGGGTATATAGATGATGATCATAAATACGTGAATGAAATCACAAAAATTCCAACAATTGATATTATACACCTGGAATCAGAATCTTCGGGTAGCAGCTTTTTTGAGCATTGGCATACATTGGGCGATACAATGGATAAAATTGATAAAGAAACGCTGAAAGCTGTCGGACAAACTCTCCTAACAGTGATTTACGAAGAGAAATAGCCTCTATTCTACTTGAAATCTTCTTTAGTACTTCTATTAATTTGTGGTAAAAAAAACAAAGCCACCCAGGAAAGGGTGGCTAAGCAAATCAAGGTAAGGTAATCTACATGGTAAGGTGTATTATTCAATCGAGAACTTACCTGAATATAAATTACTACCCTGTAGTTCTACAAAGTACAATCCGCTATTCAGATTAACAGTTTCTATCGATATTTCATTTTTATCTGTTATAACCGAAGCGATCATTACTCCTGATTCATCAATTATGCTAACCTGAAAAAACTCATTATATGGATTTGTGAATTCAACAGTTGCCTCTCCTTTTGTATTTGAAGGACCTACAGCAAAAGTCATTGAATCAGCTATTTCAAAATTATAGTCAATATTTTTAACTTCTGAAAATTCCGAGTTTAAATCATTAATCCATTTATTTCTTATAATTTTTTGAGTAATCATGTTTATAGTATTACCGGCTTCATTATAAAAATATAATGCACGGTTGCTATCAAACCACTTTTCCTTTTTGGAATTCCAGGTCAATACCTTTTGTTCTTCCAGATTTCCATTTCCATTATAAATAAACTCTTCTTTCGCCAGTAAAGTTTGTTTCTCTCCTTTTACACGATATTTTGTTTTTTCTATTAATTTTCCTTGCTCATCATAAGTACATTCATAATTAAAACTTGGATTTCCCCACTGATAATTCTTCCAGTAAGCAAGGTTTTCATCCATCAGTAAATCATCTGAATTGTAATAATACTGGTAACGTAAAAAGTTTGTCCATGCTTCTTCATAATTCTGGATAACCTTTTCCTTTAGTTTTCCATCAGATGAATAAATCAAAATTTCTTTAGAAGTATCAATATATTTGCCTTTATAAATATTCTGATGTGTAATCTGAACCAATTTACCATCATTATTATATTTAAACAATTTACGATAATTATCAACCCATTTCAATTTATTGTCGTTCCAGTATTGTTCAAATTCTTCAATGATTTTCCCGTTGTTATAATAATATGCTTTAAGATTATAATTTATCCACTGATCATCCTCATTTATCTGAATCAGTTCAGATGCCATTAAACCATTTATATAGGTAGTTACTATTCTATCCAAATTTTCCCATGAATTCGAAGATGAATTCCAATGACGGGAATATGTAGTATCGTAGTTAACTTGAGAAAAAAGATTTGTTGAAATTAGTACACTTAGGATTAAAAAAAAGATAGTTTTCATTCTGTTCGTTTTAAAAATAATACACTTGATTTGCTTGGTGTATTGTTTTACGAACTTTATGCCATCAGCATATATCATTGACTATCTGTTTTTTAACGAATCTATCTGGTTAATCTAATTTTCCGATTCGGGATATCCATTCCCAAATTGGAACTTATTGCAAATATAAGAAATTTTCTATAATGCAACAAATAAGTTAAAAAGGATTTTCAACAA
>DAOVYU010000309.1 GCA_030635465.1 Bacteroidales bacterium
ACTTTAAGGAGATCTTCCCACCAAGTAATTCAGCATTTCCTTTAGCTATTGATAACCCCAAACCTAAACCGCTATAATTCCGAGATAATTCCTTATCTGCCTGTGAAAATCGTTTAAAAATTATTTCGTGTTTATCGGCTTTTATTCCTACACCTGTGTCTTTTACATAGATTTCTAGTTCGTCAGCCCCACTATCCATTTTTAGCCGGTAGCCAAACTCAATAAATCCTTCATTAGTAAATTTTAATGCATTTACAATAAGGTTAGATAAGATCTGTCTGATTCGACTTGGGTCTGTATTAATGGTAAAGCCTTCTTTAACTACAGGCTTGTTTAGTCGCAGCTCAAGTTTTTGTTTACCATTCATGTTTTTCATTTTGATGAATGTGGCATATAATTCATCCATTAAGTTGTTTACATCACATTCTTCAAAGTTGATTTTAATCTGCCCGGCTTCAATTTTTGTAATATCAATGATATCCTCAATTAAGTTCATCAATGTATTACTACCCTGGGTAATATAATTAATAAATTCCTGTCGTTCCTTTTTTGAAAGATCCTGATCGGATAAAATCTCTGAAAATCCAATAATGGCATTCATTGGAGTACGGATCTCATGTGACATATTGGCAAGGAAAACCGATTTCAGCATATCAGACTCTTCGGCTTTTTGAACTGATTTTCGTAGTTTGTCTTCAGTTTCTTTAACCTTAGTGATGTCTCGCACCAGAAATAAAAGCCCCTCTTTTCCTGAATATCGAAATTTACTGCCATTGATTTGAACAGGTACACTTAAACCTGTTGAAGTTATTGAAAATCCTTGTTGGGTTGATATTTCTCCTGATATCCATTTTGGAAACTCTTCTGCTACTTTGTCTTTGTGTAAATCCGGGACCAGATCTATCACATTTTTCCCTACAATATCCTCCTTATCCATCATATGCAATTTACAACCTGCAGGATTTACATCCAGTACAATGCCATCAAAGTTTTGTACAAATACAGCATCCGGTGAATCATGGAATAAAGCACGGAAACGTGCTTCACTGTTTCGCAATTCTTCTTCTGCAATCTTACGTTCAGTTATATCACGATTGCTAGCTCTGATACCTAAATACTTATCATTTGTATCATAAACTTTTCGGTAAACATGATTAATCCATTTGGTCGATTTTTCTTTCGTAACGATCCTGAAATCAAAATTCCTGGACTCTTCTATCTCGGTATGTCCCCTTCTTGAAAAATCTTCAAACAGGTGCTTATCATCCAGATGAACAATGTCAATCAATAGTTTTGGATTCTGTGAAAACTCTTCTCGCGAAAAGCCTGAAATTCTTTCACATGAAGGTGAAATATAGATTATTGAATTGTCAGGTGCTAACCAGTATTCCCAATCATAAGTAAAATCAGCCAGTATTCTTAATTTTTCTTCTCTATCTTTAAAGTAAGATTCTTCTTTTTTTCGTTTACTGATATCTCTGATTACTCCTTCTGAACCAACTATTTTATCTTTTTCATTTCTTAATATCTTTACATTTAATGATGCATCAATCTTAACTCCATCCTTATTCATCAATTGAATATCAATGTCAGAAATGGAACCATCTTGCAAAAGCTTTTTGGTGAAGTTTCTGACTAAAGATTTATTTGGAATAAAATCATTAATGCTTTTACCTACAATTTCTTCAGGTAAATAGCCACCAAATTTATTAACTGATGGGCTTACTTCTAAAATAGTTCCATCAATATCAGCCCGGTAGTACACATCCTGGTATGATTCGTAAATGCGACGATATTTTTGTTCCCTGTTCCGAAGCTTTCCTTCAATATCTTTTCGATGCAATGAAAATGAACTTAACTTAACAAGGGTTTCAATGGCTTCAGGATTTTCCAGTTTTTGATTTTCTGGTAGTAAAATGATGGCATTGCCGAAAACTTTATTCTCCCAGGTTAACCCGATTAAATAAATATCTCCAACATTGAGTTCTTCCTGAATGAGGTTAAAGGTGTTTTTAGGAAATATATTATGACCCAGTTCAAATAATCCATCATTTAGTTTAATTAAATTACCAAAAGATAAATTCCTGATCAGATTATGATTCAGCCTTAGCCTAAACTGATCTGTAATATTATTAATAATTTGTAAAAACCTTTCTTGCTTTTCTTCCGGCCCTTCTATGTGCTGTGTAGTAGTAAATTGCGAATCATCTTTATAAGAAACCAACCATACCAATGCATCTGTGATTATCTCTCCAATTTTCTCTCCTAGAAAGCGATAAACATTGTCATTTGATTTTAATTCAACAAATTCAAGTGCTTTTTCAGATAGAAACTCAAGACTCTGAATATGTTTAAGCTGCTTATCTTCATCTGATTTTTTATCACTAATATCTGTAGCAAAAGATAAAATTGCCGGCTTACCACCCCAATCAATTGAAACGGCATTATTAAGAAGCCATTTAACATTGCCCTTTTTATCAATAATTCTGAAAGTAAAATTATTGATTGCTGATTTACCTGGCAATGATTTGTTAAGTTTTTGCTTTGTTTCTGCCTGATCTAATGGGTGGACGAAATCAAAAAAGGATTTACGCAATAGCTCATCCATGCTACTATTCAATAATTCGAGCAATTGAGAATTACAAAAACGAACTTGATCATTTTGCAATATGAAAATAGCCTCATGAGCATTTTCGATAATAATCTTATATGCCTGCTTACTTTTTAGCAGATCATTTTCAATTTGTTTTCGTTCAGTAATGTTGCTAAAAATAATTTGTAATCCAACCAACCTGCCCTTTTTACTTATAGGGCTAACATGGATTTCAAACCAAAGGAGTAAACCATCCTGTTTTTCCCAGCTAAGCTCGAATGGTTGGGTAATATTGTTTTCAATAATGTATTCGATATTTGCTTGAAAACGGGAAATCGTAAGTGGATTAAAATTGGGAAGTTTTGTTATCTTTTTACCAATTATTTCATCCTCAGAGTATCCTGAGAATTTTTTAAATGCTAAATTTACGGATGAAATAACACCTTTTATATTCGTTGTGATAATGCCTTCAGGAGAAAGTTCTACTAGATTTAGGTATTTCTCATTTGCAATAATTAGCTCCTTCTCATATTTTATTTTATCTGTAACATCTTTGAAATTAGCAATTACAGTGGTGGGGGAATCATTATCGCTGCTTAAAGGGGAAAAGGAGACATCCATATTGAAATGTCCTTTTGGAAATTCAATATGGAAACTCATTACACTCGACTTACCACTTTCAAATACATCATTGATTTTCTTTAATAGATCTTGTGCAAGTGGTTCAGG
>DAOVYU010000311.1 GCA_030635465.1 Bacteroidales bacterium
GGGCTTTTGGTGGTGAAAAAGATACAGGTGGAGGACGTGAATCAGGCTCTGATGCCTGGAAGGCATATATGCGCAGACAAACCAATACCATTAATTTTAGTACTGAGTTACCATTGGCACAGGGAATTAAGTTTGATGTATTTGATGATTAATTAGTCACTTGGTTGTTTAGTAATTTACAACAAAACTACCATTGGTCAATGATGCCGAATTGGCCCCAATCATTTCTGATGCTTCAAATTCAAAAGTACCTTCAAGGATATTATTTCCCATATCATGTTTGGTAATTATCATCTCACCTTCGTTTGCAATCATAATAACTGTTGTGCCTAAATTATACTGGCCAATTACAGAGCCAAACATTCCTCCCATATCATATGTGCCAGCTTCTAAATCTCCTTCAATAGTTATACCTACAGTTTTGGTCATTTGTGCATCGGAGGCCGTGATCATAATTTTTCCCATCATAACAGCTGTATAAACAGTTGCTGGAGTAAAAGTTGAGCCATCTATGTCAACTACCAGGCTGTTGTCTGGGGTTGCTGGTAATTCATTGGTGAAAGGTAAATTTGAAAACTTACCTTCAGTTACTTCAATAAAACCCTTACCAAAAGGACTGTAGGCTTTGAAGCTAAATGTACCTGAAATAACAGAATCAGTCGTATTAATCTCACTGATATACATCTGCCCATGGCAACCCTGAGCACTATTGGTAGTATAAGTAACATTGCCATCAACTACCGAAGCAACATTTATTGTTGACTGATTATCCATACCAAAACCTCCCAAAGCTAATTGACTCACTGTTAATGTAATGGTTTGACCTTGTGCTTTTGTTCCGGCTACTCCTGTAATACCATTGGTAACTGTACATCCTGATTGGTCGGCAGTCCATGAGACACTATCTATTATAGCACTCATACTGGCTGCAGGTGGATTTTCTTCTTCAGATTCTTCTTTATCGCAACTTGATAATATTAATGATAAAGTTGCAAATAAATAAACACTTAATAAAAGTACTTTTTTCATAATTCTTAAAAATTTAGTTACTAATAAATTAAAAAACGGCAAAAATATGCTAAATGAATTCGATAATCATTCTAAATTACAGACTACTGAATATGAGGAAGGTTGATAAAGTTCATGTTATTGCATTCAATAATTATAATTATATTTATATAAATTTTTTATCTGTATTTCTATTATATCAAATACATTTGTCAGATAAATGAGTGGCATTATGCGAGTATTAATTGGCATTGACGATACAGATAATAAAGACAGCAGGGGGACAGGCTTTTTGTCACGTCAATTAGCAAAATATATTCAAGAGGAGAACCTTGGAAAAGTTGACGGTATTACACGACACCAATTGTTTGTACACCCTGATATTGCTTACACATCACAAAATAGTGCAGCTTGCCTGGATGTTGTATCTGAAAAAGAAGAAGAATTAAAACGTTTCTGTGCCCAATACGTCAAGGATGAAGCAGCCAATGGTTCTGATGCAGGTTTATGCATAGCCAACTGGAATACTATTACGGATAATATTCAGGAGTGGGGAAGAAGGGCAAAAATGGAGGTCTTAATGCTTGAAGATGCAATTAAAATGGCTGCGAAAAATAATATATACCTTGAAGGATTTACCGGGATATTGATTGGTCAGATTGGAGCATTGGCTGCTGTGGGTTTGAGAAAAAGTGGTAATGATGGTCGGTTCATATGGTTAGCTGGTCCAACTGAGTTAAGAGATTTAGCATCCGGTATCTTTAATTTAGAGGAATTGAAATTAATTTCAAGCATTGAAAATTTTATTACCATAAATGGTTTGCCATTAGAAAAAAATTGTAGAGTTTTGTGTCACGATTGGATACGACCGATTTTAAAGGATGGTAAACCAACTTTAATTCTGGAAAAAGTTAATAATGGCCAATATGATTGGAAAACAGCAACAAAAGAGTATATCCGCACTATCTCATAACTCGGTATTTGTAAATATAGCCGAATATGCTGTTTTATTTGGGATAGGAATTTTAGCCATTTTATTACACGCCCGTTTACGAACCCCTCTGAATATTCCTGGTCATCATGGATTGGAGTTTATGGCTATTTTAATGGCCGGCAGGGTCGTATCTAAAATAAAATGGGCATCCAGTATCTCCTCTCTGGGAATAGGATTTATTTTACTTTTTCCTGTATTTGGTTTCAAAGATCCATTTATGGGTTTTAATTATATGTTACCCGGACTTCTTATTGACATATTTTATAATTTAACCCGACAATTGAAAGGGCAAATGCTAATTTTGTCTTTAATTGCAGGCTTTGCTTATTTTACAATTCCTTTGAGTCGCCTTTTTATTCATGCATTAACCGGCTATCCCTATAGTTCATTTTTGAAGTTTGGATATTTTATTCCAGTGGTTAATTATTTCTTCTTTGGTTTAGCAGGAGGAATCTTTGGTGCAGGTATTTCACTGGCCATCAAAAACAAAATCAGAAAAATCAAATGATCAGTTATTTAAATATTGAAAATATTAGATCAATGTTTAGCGATATGTCGAAATTGACATATCGAATAATGATTCTTTTAGTGGCTTTATTGATTGTAGGATGCTCAGAAAAAGATGAAGGGGGAAACGGTCCGCTTATTCAATTAATGTCGGGAAATAATTTAATATCATCGGATACCATTATTTCTCCTGGCCAATTGATGCAATTCGAAGTTTCAGCAATAAAAGGCAATTATAACATCACAAATTTTGTCATTCATGTAAATGGTGAATCTTCAGAGGTTTATTATGATACCGGAATGAATGTCGTAACCTTTAACTGGAATGGAACATTTGCAAAGTCATTCAATGATAATGAAGTTTGGGAGTTCATTGTTAGAGATAGATACAGCAGGTCGGATATGGTTTCTATTTTAATACAAAACGATTTATTGGTTGGTCCCGGACCAATAAATACATATACAGAAATTTTATTTGGTGCCCAATCAAATAATAATTTTGGGACTTGTTTTAGTTTATCTGATCAGCTTGTTTATTTTATTGATGAAGCCTATAATCACCAGGAAACAATAGATATGATCTATTATTTTGGTGAAGATAATGAAACAATAGCATCGCCTGGTGCCAATATTGAAGATGGAATTTTCCCTGATGAGTATAACCCGGATAATTGGCTATTTCGAAATACAACTCGGTATATTAAAACCAGTTTGAGTCCAGATGAATTTAACCAAATTCAAAACGATAGTCTGTTGCTGGTAAGTTATTTTGAAGGTGCAGGAAAAAGAAAGGCCAA
>DAOVYU010000349.1 GCA_030635465.1 Bacteroidales bacterium
GAGCATAGCATTTGCTACTCCTTTAGATACTTCATTTGCAACAAAGTCACAATGCGGAGTTGCACCTCTAATCACAGCTCCCAAACAAATGATGGCATCATACTTACCGGCTTTGGCCATTTTTTTCGCAATCAATGGAATTTCAAATGATCCGGGAGACCAGGCCATTTCAATATCTTTTTCATCAGCACCAGATCTTTTCAAGGCATCCAATGCACCTCCAAGTAATTTGCTGCTGATAAATTCATTAAAACGTCCCACGATTATTCCAAACTTAAGCCCCTTAGCACTTAATTGACCTTCTATTACTTTCATATTATATTATTTTAGTTTATTAACTTAACATTCTATCTTGACTCCTATCTTTCGACTTCTGACTTCTGACTTCTGACTCCTGACTCCTGACTTCTGACTTCTGACTTCCGACTCCTATCTTCCAACTTCTAGCTTCTAACTCTCAACTTCTAACTTGATTGTATTCAACAAATGTCCCATTCTGATTTTTTTTGTTTCTAGGTAAAATTGATTGTCATCGTTGAGATTGGTTTCAATGGGAATCCGTTCAACTACTTTTAAACCAAACCCATAAATTCCTGATATTTTTTTAGGATTATTAGTCATTAGCCGTAATTCTTTTACACCCAGGTCAGATAAAATTTCTGCACCAATCCCATAATCTCTCAAATCGGCAGGAAACCCAAGTGCTTCGTTTGCTTCAACTGTATCCAGCCCGTTATCTTGCAGATGATAAGCTTTTAATTTATTCAATAATCCAATACCTCTGCCTTCCTGACGCATATACAGCAAAATCCCCCTTCCTTCCTGAGCAATTCTTGTCATGGCTAGTTCAAGCTGATCACCACAATCACAACGATTCGATCCAAAAACATCTCCGGTAAGACATTCTGAGTGTACCCTGGCAAGAACGGGAATATCATTATCAACTTCACCCATCACTAACGCAATGTGCTCCTCTTTGCTTATTTTATCTTTATATCCAACTGCTTTAAAAATACCATATTTGGTAGGTAAGTTCACTTCCGAAACTTTATCCACCAGCTTTTCATGACGTCGGCGATAATTTATCAAATCAGCAATGGTAATGAGTTTAAGATGATGCTTTCTTACATATTCTTTTAATTCTGGCACCCGTGCCATTGTACCATCCTCATTCATTATTTCACAAATCACACCGGCAGGATAAAATCCTGCAAGTTTCGCCAGATCTACTGCTGCTTCAGTATGTCCAGCTCTAACCAATACACCACCTTTTTTACTTTCAAGTGGAAATACATGACCTGGTTTATTAAAGTCTTCAGGTTTCGAATGTGGGTCAATGATCTTTTGTATGGTATATGCTCGTTCATGTGCTGAAATTCCGGTGCTTGTATCGGCTGCATCAACTGAAACTGTAAAGGCTGTTTTATGGGAATCGGTGTTATCTGCTACCATCATTCCAATGTTTAATTCTACCAATCGATCCTTAATAATTGGCAAACAAATAAGTCCGCCTCCGGATTTAGCCATGAAATTGATTGATTGAGGAGTGACTTTTTCAGCCGCTATAATAAGGTCTCCTTCATTTTCTCTCCGTTTGTCATCTACAACCACAACCATTTTTCCTTCACGGATGTCTTGTATAGCCTCTTCTATTGTGTTAAAAGCACTCATAATTTGCTATTATTTCTGTCTATAAAAAACCGTTTTCTTTTAAAAATTCCATATCAATTGATGAATGCTGACTTTTATCATCCCGATTAAAAAGAAATTTTTCAATATATTTCCCAACCTGATCACATTCAATATTTACTGTTTCATTTATTTGTTTTGAAAGCAAGGTAGTTTGTAAACCTGTGTGTGGAATTATTGAAACTTGAAATGTTTCATTGTTTATTTCTGCAATTGTTAAGCTAATACCATCAATGGCAATTGAGCCTTTTTGAATAATGTATTTTGAAACGTCAGGACTGGTTTTTATGGTCACCCATACAGCATTATCATCTTTCTTTAAATTGGTAATTTTACCAGTTCCATCAATATGTCCACTCACTAAATGTCCATCAAGCCGGTCGTTCAGCTTTAGTGCACGTTCCAGGTTTACTTTAGAGCCCACCCGGAGCGTTTGTAAATTTGTACGTCTCATGGTTTCATCCATCACATCAACTGAAAATTGATTTGATTTAAATGAAGTCACTGTAAGGCATGCTCCATTTGTATTGATACTGTCGCCAGTTTTAATATCATCAAGGATTTTTGTGGCTCCAATGGTAAGTCTTGCTGATTTACTTCCCCACAGAATGTACTTTACTTGTCCTATTTCCTCTATTAAACCTGTAAACATTTAATTTTTTATTATGTAAGATGTAATCATTAAATCGTCATCAAATCTTTTGATATCTTCAATATTTAAAGTAATGGCATCCTGAACATTTTTAAATCCTGCTCCTCCTACGGGTGTAATGGCTGTTTCACCTCCAAACATTTTAGGTGAAATAAATGAATATACTTTATCGACTATTCCTGCCTGTATTGCACTAAAATTTAAAGTACTGCCCCCTTCCAGCAGAATGCTGTCAATTCCTCTCTGTCCAAGCTCATCAATTAGAAAATCAAGATCAACTTTTTTATTTTTTTCCGGACAAAGAATGACTTCTACTCCTAATTTCTCTAGTGCCTTTTTGAAAGCATCTGTTGCATTTTTTGTAACAGCAATAATTGTTTTCGCCTCTATAGTGTTTAACACTGCTGAGTCAATCGGGGTTCGGCCAGTGGAATCAGCAACAATCCTGACAGGATTACTTTTCTTTTCATATTCAGATCGGTCAGTCAATAAAGGATTATCTTTAATTATGGTATTAACTCCTACCATAACAGCAGCATATTGATGTCTTAATTGATGTACATAATTTCGGGATTTTTGATTGGATATCCATTTTGACTCACCGGAATAAGTAGCGATTTTACCATCCAGGGTCATAGCAGTTTTTAATGCACAATATGGTTTTTGAGAAGTAATGAGTTTTATATA
>DAOVYU010000110.1 GCA_030635465.1 Bacteroidales bacterium
AAATATATTTTGCATGTTAATCCTACTGGGAAATTTGTAATTGGTGGACCACATGGTGATACCGGATTAACCGGTCGCAAAATTATTGTTGATACTTATGGCGGAAAAGGTGCACATGGAGGTGGGGCTTTTTCAGGAAAAGATCCTTCTAAAGTTGACCGTTCTGCAGCTTATGCATCCAGACATATTGCTAAAAATATGGTTGCTGCTGGTATAGCTGATGAAATACTGGTACAGTTATCATATGCCATCGGTGTTGCAAAGCCGGTTGGTATATTTGTGAATACTTATGGAACTTCAAATCTTGATTTATCTGATGGTGAAATTGCAGAGAAAATAGAACAAATCTTTGATCTTCGTCCAGCTGCTATTGAGCAACGATTGAAATTGAGAAATCCAATATATTTGGAAACTGCAGCTTATGGCCATATGGGTAGATCTCCCAAAACAGTTGTTAAAGAATTTGAATCGACTTATTCAGGAAAAATCAGTATTGAAGTTGAATTGTTTACTTGGGAAAAGCTGGATTACGTTGACAAACTTAAAGAAGCATTTAAGTTATAGCCACTTTAAAATTGCCATAAAAAAAGTCCCGCCATTGGCGGGACTTTTTCATTTCAGGTTGTTATTTAGTGTTTAATGATCAATTTCTGAGTTTGCGAAGCCTCGTTATTGATCAAAAGCGAGTAGAAATAAATACCTTCGATAAAATCGGAGGTGTTAATAGTTAATGTACCGAATGATTTGGCCAATTCAATTTCTTTGACTTTAGAACCCAGCAAATTAAAAATGGCGATTCGCGCCTCAGAATTCCCTTTTTGATAATAATCTACAGAAACAAAATTATTTGCCGGATTCGGATATGCTTTAGATAAACTATATTGTGCACTATTGTCTTTAATAGAATTGGTTTCCGAAGCATCATAATTTACAATTATTATTGTATTATCATCCGGATTAGCCATATTGTAAAATGTATACTTTACTTTTGTTATTCCCACAAATCCATTGGGAGAATGATCACCAGAAAATTCATAAGATATAGCTTGGGGTGCTATTGTAGTTGGCGTAGACGAAGTATCCACAAAGGGAGGGTAACATTGTCCACCCCAGCAAAATGTATTAACTGCACCTTCAATAGTTTCTAAAATTTCCCTAACACAAATAACATCTAATGTTGCACTGGAAATATTCTTCACATCCAAAGTGTCAATTATCATCATTCCTGAATCAGGATGTGCTGTGAGTGTAATTTCATCCAATGGATCCATTAACTCACCTTCATAAAATAGTTCCAGGCTTTGAGAAAACAACCATGAAACCATGAATACGGACATAATAAGTAATAGTATTTTTTTCATCATATAGCTTTTTAACATTAAAGGTATTATTAAAAGTGACAACATTTTATATACAATAGTTGCGCCAAAATTGATTTTAAAGGACAAATCATATAAAAAAGAAGCTAGAAATTGATACTGAGAAATGAAAAATCTCAGATTATTTTTTTGCGAAGGCTATTAATTTCAAGTCAATTGTAATTTATTATCAGGCAACCAAATAGTGAAATGAATTGTCTGAATAAGCAATAAATGATCATATTTGCTTATATAAATGTTAAAATTAATAGTTGATAATTAAATTAAGTAATTTTACTCTCTAATTTTTAAAATACTACTTATGAAAAAATATGTTTACCTAAGCCTACTCTTTACAACTATCTCATTGATAGTAATAGGACAATCGCAGCGACTTGTTTTGCTGGAACACTTTACACAAGCATCATGTGGACCATGTGCCACTTATAATCCGACCATCAATACCCTGTTAAACAATAATCCTGATTTAATTACAGGAATTATGTACCATACAAGCTGGCCTGGAACTGACCCAATGTATAATCATAATACATCTGAAAACGGATCACGTACATCTTATTATACTGTTTCCAGTGTCCCCAATTCGGTATTAGATGGTAATATTTACAATGGTCACCCAAGTGGTTGGAATATTGGTACCGTTAATAACCGATTAGAAGATCCTTCACCCTTTGATATCTTGATTTATCATGAATTGGTTGAAAACGATGGAGTCTTCAATGTATCAATGATGATCAAAGCTACTGAGGATGTTGGGGCTGGAATGAAAGCTCAACTGGCAGTTATTGAAAAATATATTCATTTTAATAGCCCTCCAGGATCCAATGGGGAGGTTGATTTTTATAATGTGATGAAGAAAATGCTTCCAGGTTCTTCGGGAACAGGATTGCCAGCTTTTGCAACTGGTGAATATAAAATATTGCAATACTCCTGGGAGTATCAAAATGTTTATGATGTTGATGAATTGGCTGTAGTTGGGTTTGCACAAAATAATGCAACTAAGGAAGTTCTACAGGCTGCAAATAGTAGTGAAGAACTATTTTCCCCACTTTATGCATCAGATGCTGAAATAACAGGAAGTAGCAATATTTCACAAAATTATTGTATTGGTTATATGCAACCTCATATAACCATTCGAAATAATGGTTCGGATAATTTAGTCTCCGTTGATATTACATATACAGTTAATAATGAAATTCCGGTTACCTATCAGTGGACAGGGAGCCTTGCATTTCTTGAATCTGAAACCGTAATTCTTCCAGAGTCTAATTTTGGTGTAATTGATATGAATACGTTAGCTATATCAATAGAAAATCCAAATGGACAAACAGATGAATATCCCAATAATAATAACAGAACTCTTCTAATACCTAAGGCTCTTGAATCAGATCCAACAGTTTTATTAATTCTCAAATTAGATAATAATCCTGAAGAAACAACCTGGGAATTTACGAATTCACAAGGAGATGTTATGTACGAAGGGGGTCCATACACAAATGCTGGCCAACAAATTGTTGAACAGTATGATTTTGAATCTACCGATTGTTATACATTTAATATTTATGATGCTGGTGGTAATGGACTTACAAGTGGAGGGTCATTTGCCATTGGCTTTGGAAGTACAATTATTGCTGAAGGAAATTCCTTTGGAAGTAAGGCGGAAGGGCAGTTCAGTATTGCATTTACCGGATTGGATGATAATATTTCTACTCAAAGTGTAAAAGTATTCCCAAATCCTGTTAATGATTATTTAACGCTTCAGATTAATACTATGATTGAGGAGCTTGTTCAATATTCTGTGATTGATCCTTTAGGAAGAGAATTGTATAAATATAACGAAGGAATTGTACCTGCTGGTCAGAAAAGTTATACCATTGATTTTACTACAATGAATGCTGGCATTTATTATATTTCTATAAAAGTAGGTTCTCAACATACCATTGAAAAAATTGTATTAACTAAATAATTGAAAACAAATGAAATCTTTAAAAATTATACTTGCATTATTCCTGCTTGCAGGTACTGTAATTTCACAACAAGTAGACAGGGATAAAGTTATCATTGAATCTGCAACAGGTACATGGTGATCTTATTGTCCAGACGCAGCAGTTGGAGTTGACGAACTGGTTCAAAATGGAATGGATGTAGCAATTATTGCATATCATTCAGGTGATGAATATCAAAATTCTTATTCTACTGCCCGGCTAAGTTATTATAGCAGTATGATTCCCGGGTTCCCAACTGTTATTTTTGATGGTATGATTACCTCCGTTGGAGGTGGAACTAATTTGTATCCTACATATCTTGCCAAATATAATTCCAGGATATCTGTTCCATCATCCTACACTATTGAAGTAGAAGGGACTAATTCAGGAATGATTGATTATGAACTGGAAATTACTGTGGAAAAAATAGCTTCAGCAATTGATAATCCGGTCATGCATGTGGTGGTAACAGAATCACATATTCCTGAATATTGGGGAGGATTAACAGAAGTTAATTTCGTTGAACGTGTGATGGCTCCAAATCAGAATGGGACAGTACTCGACTTTACTGGTGGAAGTACAGAGGAAGTTACCATCAGTTTTATACTTGACCCTAATTGGGTAAATGAAGAATGTGAGCTGGTAGTCTTTTTGCAAGATAATCAGACAAAAGAAGTCTTGCAAGGTGTTAAGTACGAAATCATGGATTTTGGAACCACGAATGTAAATGATGCCTCAATTTTGGATGTTGTTGCACCTCAGACTATTTGTAATGAAAATATCACCCCTTCAGTATTTATTGCAAATTATGGACTTGACAATCTTACAAGTCTTGATTTAAGCATTTATGTAAATGGAGAGCTTGCTTCATCTATTCCCTGGACAGGAGACTTGGCATATCTTGAATCAGAGGTTGTTGTTATTCCTGAAATCAACATCACCATTGAACCATCAAATAGTTTAGAGGTAGTTGCTGAAAACCCAAATGGCCAGGATGATGAGTACCCTTCAAACAATACATATTTACTCACAATTAATGAAGCACCAAATGTTACAGGTCCTGTAAGTTTGATAATGCTACTTGGTGATAATCCAGAAGAAATTTCATGGGAAGTGATGGATTCACAAGGCAATGTATTATACTATGGTGATTCATATACAGGTTCTCCCCCAACAGTAATTGAACAGTTTGATTTGGTTGATCCGGATTGCTATTCATTTATTATATATGATGAAGCTGGTGATGGTTTGACTGGTGGCGGAGTATATAAACTATATGATGGAAATAATGAAATTTTCTGGCAGGCAAGCGATTATGGATGGCAAGATCACGTTCAGTTTGGAATTAGCTTAACTGGTGAAGAAGAATTTGTGCTTAGCAAAGGAATAGAAGTATTTCCAAATCCAACTGATCAAAAAGCAATGGTTTCGTTTGAGTTATTGAAATCAGAGAATGTAAAAATACAAGTTTTCAATTCAACTGGATCTGTTGTTTTTACTAAAGCAGTGAAAGAATACTCAGCTGGAAAACATAATTTTAAATTTAATGGGGAAGGACTGGCTTCGGGGATTTATTATTTAAACCTGATGATTGGTGAAAGCGTTGAAGTTCAAAAATTGATTATCAAATAATAATGATATAAAGAGACTGAATAAGAACGGCGAGCCGAAAGGCTCGCCGTTCTTATTTTTTAATTTAAGACTTTAGCAAAACTAAAGAATGTTGTCATTCTGAATGAAATGAAGAATCTCAAGAAGTTGATTAACAATAGGAGTAGATCCTTCGCTTCGCTCAAGGATGATAAAAATAGCGTTTTGCTAATGTATTGGCTGATTATTGAAATCTTGTTTGAATATAATCGTAAATCTCACTAACCTTCATTTGTGATGTAGCCGGTCCTGTCCTTATATAAAACACTTCATCATCGGGTGTATTGATTGGATATCCAAGGTTTTCAGGTGAAGACCAGGCGCCATTTTCCAGCCGTTCAGAACGAAAAATATCATACCCTCCCATGCTGTTATGTCCTTTCGAAGCAAAAA
>DAOVYU010000334.1 GCA_030635465.1 Bacteroidales bacterium
AATGGCACTGGAAAAAGTGCTCAGTGTACCATCACCATAGTATTGTAGAATTTTACCAGTGCCATTGATGCAGTTAAATGCGGTATTGAAATGCAGCTGGCTTACCAGGAAGAACCTCAAATTCCGGTAAGAATTGGGATACATTCTGGTGATATCATATTTACAGAAGATGACATTATTGGTGACGGTGTAAATGTAGCTTCCCGGATAGAATCCTTGTCAGTTGTGGGGAGTGTTTTTATCTCAGATAAAGTATTCGATGAAGTCAAGAACCAACCGGGTATTTTTACCCTGTCCATGGGTGTATTTGAGCTTAAAAATGTGGAAAAACCCATTGAGGTATATGCCATCACCAATCGGGGGTTGGTAATTCCGGACAGGAATGAGATTTCCGGTAAAGAAAAAAATAGTTCAAAAGGTGACCTGAAAAGATCCAGAACCATGCTGAAAAGAGGTGGGATCAAATGGATTTTTATCACACTGGCCGCAATTTTATTTGTTTACCTGGTATACACTTTAAACCTCTTTGAAAGAACCACACAGCTCTTCCCATCTTCTGATGAAGCCATTCCTAAAAAGTCGATTGCTGTATTGCCCTTTATAAACGATAGTGATGATTCAACAAACATTTATATCATCAACGGATTGATGGAATCCATATTGAATAATCTTCAGAAGATTAATGATCTTCGGGTCATCAGCCGAACCTCTGTGGAAAAGTACAGAAACAATCTAAAGATGATTCCAGAGATAGCAAAAGAGTTGAATGTGAATTATTTGATAGAAGGAAGCGGTCAAAAAATTGGTGACCAGATTTTGCTCAATATTCAATTGATAGAAGCACAGAGTGATCAGCACCTGTGGAGTGAACAATACAACAGGGAAGTAAAGGATATATTCAGCTTGCAGAGTGAAGTAGCCAAAAATATTGCAGGTAAAATAGAAGCCATCATTACTCCCGAAGAAGCGGAAAGAATAGATAAAGTCCCTACAGAAAACCTGGTTGCTTATGACTACTTTTTAAAGGGCCAGAACTTATTCTTTAGAAAAGGTTATGAAAATGTTAAAAATGCGATTATTCTATTCAATAAAGCTATAGAAATTGACAGTACGTTTGCTCATGCGTATGCTGATGTTGCCATTTCATACTATATGTTGGATTTTCTACAGAAAGAAAAAAAATATGCAGATTCTATTAATAAATATTCAGATCAGGCTTTGTTATATGATCCGAAATTACCCCAGAGTTTAATGGCGAAAGCCTTTTTTTACATGGAAACTGATGAATTTGAGTTGGCGATACCTTATCTGGAGAAAGCCCTTGAATACAATCCAAATTCCAGTTTAATCATTAATACTCTGGCGGATTTTTATACTCGTTACATTCCAAATACAAAAAAATACCTCGAATATGCATTGAAAGGAATTCAACTGGATATTGCTTCTGAGGACTCCGCAAATGTAAGTATTACCTATCTAACCTTAGCAAATGCATTTGTCCAGTCAGGATTTATTGATGAAGCTGAAATGTATATTAACCGATCAATTGAGTATGATTCCACCAATATTTACTCGGCATATGTAAAGCCGTATATTTTATATGCAAAGGATAAAAACCTGCCAGAGCTAAATAAATGGTTAGTTAAGGTATTACAAATGGATACAACCCGACTGGATGTAGTGCAGGAAATTGGGAAAACGTTTTATTACTTGCGGGATTATAAATTGGCTTATGCCTATTATAAACCCTTCATGGAATTCAAACGGACCTATAAGCTGGATCTTTTCAATGAAGAGAATGGAAAAATTGGTGTGGTTTATTCAGAAATGGGGATGATAGAAGAATCTAATCAACTATTTGAAGAATTTAAATATTATGCAGATCACAGTGCCTCCATATACAAACATCTGAGTTTAGCTGCCTATTATTCCTGGAAGGAAGAGAAAGAAAAGGCCATTGAACACCTCAAACTATTTTCACAGCAGGAAAACTATCATTACTGGATTGTTTTGTTTTTAGAAATCGACCCTTTAGTGGATAATATCAAGGATCTTCCTGAATTTAAGGAAATAATGAAAGATATCAAAACCAAATTCTGGAACAATCATCAACAAATGAAGGCCTCGCTTAAGGAGAAAGGATTACTTTGATTTTTGAAGCGGAGTAAGGTGGCAGAATTTGATGCTTACAAAATAGTACACTGATTAAATGCTGAAGCTGTTTGAAGGTAATATCTGATTCCCAAAAGAAAAGTAAACCTAAATTTTCATCCCTTCAGTACAATTTCTGCAAATATCTATGTCTTTACGGTTGGTAAAAACTTTTTGCCGGAAATCATTGTACAATTTTCCTTTCCAGATATCTTCAAATGAATGCTTTTTTAAATCTCCCAATTTGTAATCAGCATCTTTATCAAAACAACATGGAACAGTTAATCCATCCCAGGTGATTACACAAGCTGACCACATTCGGTAACATTTATTATCCAATGGATTTTTAAAAGTATAAGTTCCATCTTGTTGTTTTTTATACCTGGAATATTTATCATTGGTAGGCATCAGAGGATTCCCATTTTCATACTTGTAGAACTGGGCAGTTTTAAATTGTAATTCATCTACACCTAAATCGTCACATAATTTTTTTACCTCGTTCAATTGGTGTTCGTTAGATTTAAATACAATAAACTGTACAACAATATGGGGTGTTTTCGATTTGAGTTCTTTTTTAATTTTCACCAGGTTGGCAATTCCATCCAATACACGCTGGTAACGGCCTCCAACCCGGTAAGTCGCATATTCCTCCTGACCTATTCCATCCAAAGAAATGATCAACCTGTTCAATCCTGACTCAACTGTTTTCCTGGCATTTTCCTCGTTGAGGAAATGGGCATTGGTTGAAGAGGCAGTATAAATCTTTTTTTGTTTGGCCAGTTTTACAAACTCAAAAAACGATGGGTTTAAATAGGGCTCCCCTTGAAAATAGAGGATCATATACAATAAATGATCACCTAGCTGATGAATGACCTTGTGATACAATTCAAGGTTTAACATGCCGGTATTTCTTGAGAATTTCCTCAATCCGGAAGGACACTCGGGACAACGCAGATTACAAGAAGTTGTGGGTTCGATAGA
>DAOVYU010000128.1 GCA_030635465.1 Bacteroidales bacterium
ATGAAGAATAGTTTTCTATGAGTACCTCAATGGTTGTAATCACATCACTAATTTTTTCTGCCTTTTTTTCAGGTCTTGAAATTGCTTTTGTCAGTTCCAATAAACTAAAAATCGAACTTGACAAGAACAGGGGTCTTTTATCAGCTAAAATATTATCTGTATTTGTAAAACACCCATCACGCCTTTTAGGTGCTTTACTCTTAGGAAACAACATAGCCCTTGTTATTTATGGTATGGCTATGGCTGTGATTCTTGAACCAGTTATCTTCAATCTTCTTCCAAATCAGTATACATCAGAATTTGTTGTATTAATTATACAAACTATAATTGCAACAATAATTATATTAATCACAGCTGAGTTTATTCCAAAGGCACTATTCAGGATAAATCCCAATATGATCCTGAATATATTTGCAATACCTATAAAAATATATTATTTGGTATTCTATCCTTTTATTCATTTCAATGTATGGATTTCAGAATTAATTTTAAAATCAATATTACGACAAAAACTTACAAGCCATGATTATACATTCAGCCCAATTGATTTAGACAATTATCTAAAGGAGTTTTCTCTTGACAATAGAGAAGAAGGAGAAGTAAAGCAAGAAATTCAAATGTTGCAAAATGCCATTGACTTCAGGAACATTAAACTGAGGGAGTGTATGGTACCGCGAACAGATATAACTGCTCTCGAACAAGATGATTCAATCGAAAACCTTAAAAGTAACTTTATTGAATCGGGGCATTCGAAAATTTTAATCTATAAAAAATCCCTGGATAACATTATTGGATTTGTCCATTCATCTGACATGTTTAAAAATCCTGTCAATATCAAAGCAACTACACATTCTATACCAATTGTCCCAGAAACTATGCTTGCTAATAATGTACTAAAAATGTTTATTAAAGAACACAAAAGTATAGCACTGGTTGTAGATGAATTTGGTGGAACCTCTGGAGTAGTAACCATGGAAGATATTATAGAAGAGATATTTGGAGAAATAGAAGATGAATACGATGTGGAAGAATTAAAAGAAAAACGAATAAATGAAAACGAATTTTTATTCTCTGCTCGTCTTGAAATAGATTTTCTGAATGAAAAATACAATCTTGACCTTCCTGAATCAGATGAATATGAAACCCTTGGCGGATTGATAATCAATATTCATGAAAGTATCCCTGAAATAAATGAAGTAATTATTCAGGAACCTTTTAAATTTATCATTACCGAAGCAAGTGATGTACGAATTGAACAAGTTCATTTATTCATCAACCAAAAAGGGATTTAAAGCCTCAATTTATTAAGCTTCTTCTATATAGGTCGCAATTATTTTTATAAAAATTACTCCAAGTAATTTACTTATTGTACATTTGCAAACTATTTCAAAAAAAACGGAATTATGGCAGTTATTGGAACGATAAGAAAACAATCAGGATTATTAATAATCATTATTGGTGTTGCGCTAGCAGCGTTTGTTTTAGGCGATTTTCTTAAACCAAGATCAAGTAGGGCAGTAGTTAATGTTGCAGAGGTTCTGGATGAGGACATATCTTATTCACAATTTGATGCAAGATATGAGCAAAACCTTGAAGCACAAAAAAGAAATCAGAATAAAGAAACTTTAACTTCTGAAGAAGTTTTCAGGTTAAAACAACAAACCTGGGATCAGTTAATAGAACAAATTGTACTGCAGAATGAATACAATAAATTGGGTTTAGTCGTTTCCGCTGAAGAGTTATTTGACCAAATTCAAGGAGATGAACCCCATTCTTATATTTTACAATACTTTAAAGATCCTCAAACAAATGAATACGACCCTGAATTGGTACGTAACTACATAAAGCAATTGGATCAAATGGATGCCAATTCACGTAGCCAATGGGATGTTTTTGTTGAAGCTATTAAGGAAGACAGGATCAGATCAAAATATAAAAGTCTGATTTCGCAAGCTTATTTTATGCCTGATACATTTATGTATTATGATTTTAATGATAAGAAAGCAACGGCCAAGATAAGACTTGTTGGTGCACGCTATAACACCATTGATGATAGTTTGGTAACAGTTACCGACCAGGATTTCCAAAAATACTATACTGATTACAAACAAAACTATGAGCAAGATGCTTCCAGGGATATTGATTATGTAATCTTTGATGTTAAACCATCATCCAAAGACAGGAAGACAATCAGAGAAGATGTATTTAGTATTTTTGAAGCATTCAAAACTTCCGATAATGTTCCCTTGTTTGTCAATGCTGAATCCGATAATAGATTTGACAGTACATTCTTCAAGCAAGGAGAGTTACCTGTTCGAATTGACTCATTGATGCTCAATTCTCCAGTAGGAGCGTTTTATGATCCTTATATTGAAGACAATTCATGGCATATGGCTAAATTAGTTGATATACAATTCAGGCCAGATTCGATGAAGGCCTCACATATACTTATAGGATATACAGGTGCTATGATGGCTGGTGAAGATGTTACACGCACTAAAGAAGAAGCCATGGCATTGGCTGATAGTTTACTAAATGTTGTTAAATCCTCATCTGGAGATATCAATGCATTGGCAAAAGATTTTTCTGATGACCCATCGAGCGCAGAAAATGCAGGTGATATGGGTTGGTTTGCAGATGGTTCAATGGTGTATCCATTTAATCAGGCAGTTTTAACAAATAATGTAGGTGAATACACTATCGCTGAATCAATGTTTGGATACCACGTAATTAAAATAACTGACAAACAAGACCCAATTAAAAAGGTAAGGGTTGCGATGGTTGATGTGGGTATAAGTCCAAGTCAGGAAACATTCCAGGAAATATTTACCAAGGCTAGTGAGTTTCAAGGTAGAGCAACTGATTTAAATTCATTTGATACTTTGGCAACCAGTATGGGTTTAAACAAACGTTCAGCACCGAACCTGATTGCTATGGGAAATCGTATTGCTGGTCTTGATTACCCACGTGGAGTTATCCAGTGGACATTCATAGAAGGTATTGATATTGGTTCTATATCTCCTGTATTTACAATGGAAGATAAATATGTAGTTGCAATTGTAACTAAAGTGACTGAAAAAGGGATACCTACTATAGAGGAGATCAAGGATATAATGGAACCATTAATCGTAAAAGACTTAAAAGGCGACATTATGCTTGAACAGATGAAAGAAAAGGTTGGCCAATCCTCAGATATTTACCAGATAGCCGAAAAATTAAGTTCTAAAGTTGATACAGTAGAAAACGTAACTTTCAATATGAGGAACATTGCAGGATATGGTAATGAAGCCAATATCCTGGGATCAGTTTTCACAATGGAATCCAATGTATTATCTCAACCTATTAAAGGAAATAATGCTGCGTTTTATGTGATTGTTGATGCAATTGACAAACCTAAGGAAGAGGAAGATTATAAAATTTATGAACGTCAGTTACTGATGAACTTTAAGGCTAAGGTAAATAACAATTCTTTTACTAAAACTTTGGAAGAAGAAGCTGATGTTGTAGATAACAGGGTTAAATTTTATTAGGATTTTACTTTAACGATATATTTAAAGGACATTATTAATAATGTCCTTTTTTTTATGCATTCCCATTTTTATAACCAAAGGAATGAACCAATATTGCTACCAATATCACAATAGAATTTGTTGTAAAATATTATAATATAGGCAGCATTCTTTAACTCCAGGTAACTATAATATCATTAGTTTGGATTGGTCTTCTTTATATCGCTGAATATATTCTAATAGCAGTATATAAAAAAAGCCAACTTCAGCTAAAAAGTTGACTCAGTATCTTATCATTAATTTCTTTATTCTCCTACAACAGCTATTTCCGCTGTTTGTAAAATTTCGCCTGTTTCTTCATGAATAATGTAAGAAATGATATTACAATTTTCTGCAACCCAATCATCATTCAAAGTATAACTAAAAGGTGTTTCATAAGTTTCACCTGAAACTATAGTGCCATCTGCAGTAAAGAAACTACCAAAAGTATTGCTTATGGCATCCCGGATAATATTCCGTTGCTCATAGTTCTCCCAGTCTGGTGTTGGTCCAATACTTGGTTCATTATTTTTCTGCCAAGATAAAATATGATCCTCTACTACCAAAACAACCAGACTAAAATGGCCATCCAACTGTTGCAAAAAGGTTGACGAAACCAAAATAGTCACTTCATTTTTTTCCTGGTTGTAATATTTCTTTAATGTCATGTCAATAACATTCTCTTTATCCAGCTCTGAGTTCACTGCATCCTCCCAATCGCCTCCCCCAAGAATTTCATTTCCATCGAATTCAACACGGTTAACTGTTCCTGCAGGCCAGCCTGTGATAAGGTAACTGTTAAAAATCTCATCACCGGTTGCACATCTGAAATCTGTAGTATAATGTCCAGTTTCATCAGGTTCAGCATAATACCCTGCATGTATCGAATAAATGATCAACCTATGATCTTTTTCTTCTGCCAGGTTATGTGCATTAATAGCTGCTTCAGGACAGTTCACACATTTATGACCTGTAAAGTCTTCCAGTAAAACTTGTTTTTGATTTACCACAACCGAATCAAAAGGTAAATCTAAGTCTAAGTTAATATTTTGTTCATTTACCAAAACCATTGGCTCATCAACTTTATCACAAGCAGACCATGCAAAAACAAGTATTACTGCTGCAAATAACCAATTTATATTTTTTTGTTTCATATCAATATCCTCCTTACAATTAGAATGAGCTGGTTATTGTAATTGTTAAACCTGTTGAAGCCGGAACATATCTACAAACACCTCCAACACATAAAAGTCCTTCACGTTGACGTCCATAACGTAAGGAAATACGATTAGTCTTGTCAGTATATCCAAAAGAAACATTATAATAATGATTTCGAAAATCAGTATCAGGATTACCATAATTGTATTCATCCATCACTGAGAAAAACCATTGTGGCGAAATGTTATATTCCAATGTTAAGCCTGCCCAGTCGCCTTCATCCTCCTTAGTCCACAATCCTTGTAATTCAGCACGTAACGAATGTTTCCTTGTAAACTTATAAGTAAAATCGATGACACCTATTTGAGCATATACCATTTCTTCATCATCAAAAATATCATCCTCAATTACATGTAAATTATAGGTTTGATTATAATAAGC
>DAOVYU010000350.1 GCA_030635465.1 Bacteroidales bacterium
ATGGTTGAAATAAATAACCTTCAGCACGAATATCAAAGTTTTTGAGTATTGTATAAACGGCCATAACTCCAAAAGCTCCATATTTATGTGCCCTGAATTGAGGTAAAAAGAAGGTTTGACTTTCAGGGATGGGTTGAAAAGCAGGTGCTGCAAGGGATGTTGCAGTAAAATTACTAAATGAAGATTGATTACTCCAGGTTAGTGATAAATGAAACCCCAGGTTGAATTTACCTAAAGATGCAAAGTAGTTATTATAATATAGCCTGAATTGTAGCCAATTATGGTGTTGTGAAATTTTAGTCGTATCAGTTGAGGTTGAACCAGGAACAGTTTCTTCAAAACCAGACACATATCTTGCACATACACGGGCAAAAATACCCTTTGATGCAAATTGCTTCCGGTTTAATGAATTATATTCCAATACTATACCGGGACTGTTAAATCCAAATGATGTTTCATCTGTAGTATCTGTCCTACTAAATTGATTATCTTGATAATAGCGGTCTAATATGACACCACCAACATATTCAATTGATAATTTACTGAATTTTGAAATGGGTGTACTCACATTCACTCTAGCATAACTATCCCGTTCTACAAGGTAGTTCGGCTGTTCGTCCTCAAAAAAGTAGGTGGAAGTATTGAAGAAATTCCACCCATTTAAGGTATATGAGAATTCAAATGCCAGGGGAAGTGATGTGGGTATATCGAATCTTAATTTTCCTTGAACTGAATTATGAAACCTTCCAAGATATGTATTGCCACTTAATTTTAGAACGTATTTTGTCCATCTGTTATAATTTACCTGGAGGAATATTTGGTTAGTAGTATTAGAAGTCAACAATCCACCAATTTCGGCATCTACCCTGTTACTTTTATCAATGTTAAATATCAGCTCATAAAATCCAAGCTCTGGATTGTACAAAAGTTCAGGACTAATAGATTCAATTTTTTCTTCACCAAGTAATTTATAATACTGCTTTTTAATATGATCCATTTTTTCTTTATAATCATAGGCTGTGTCTTGTAAAAAAGCGATTACCTTTTGTTCTCGAATAAGTCTGTTTAAGTAAACCTCCTGTTTGTGGTTCACACCTTTATATTGAATTTTACCAACTTGAAAATCAGGTTTTTTCTTGTGAAAATTTTCTCGGTTAATAGTTCTCTGTTCCTCAGATTGGTAAATCTTTAATAATTGCTTAATTTTTGGAATTTGTATTTGGGTTGCAATGTAGCCACTATCAATAAATTCCTTCGAGTTAGAAAAGTCAGTCAAGTTAATGGATTTTAAATTTGGGACTATCAACACCCCATTATTAGTATCTACCGTATATTTTGTATTGGCCATTAACATTGATTGAATTTGTGAAATCATATCATCTTCATCTGGTGGGCCATAATTTGAAGCAGCCTTGGAGCCGATAATTATTTCAGGTTCAAATTCGTTATTAAGAACATCAATTGGGAAATTATCATACATACCTCCGTCAAACATAAGTTTCCCATCAATTTTGATTGGTTTAAAATAGAACGGAAAGGTCATAGAAGCTCTAATTGTTTTATCTATTTCACCTGATTTGAAAGTTACTGATTTACTTTCTGAAATATCTGATGCCACACATCTGAAAGGGATATATAAATTGTCGAAGTTGTATTCAGCTGCTGCACTTGCTTCTGTAAAAAGTTCTAAAAGATGAAAATCCATTTCAGCCGGAGATATTACATTCGATGGAAGTTTTACCCGTAATACGGAATCAAACGTAATCTTAAACATTTGCCATGATGCGTTTGGTTCTTCAGCTTTGAATAAATAATACTCATTGGGGTTTGATCCTCCTTGCATCCAGGTTTGAAGCTCTTTAGAAGTAAAGAACTGTTCTATTTGATCGGTGGTGTAACCACTTGCATATAAACCACCAATGATAGCTCCCATTGATGTTCCGGCAATATAATCGATAGGGATATTATTTTCTTCCAGTGCTTTTAGAACACCTATGTGTGTAACACCTTTTGCACCACCACCACTTAAAACTAGTCCAACACGTTGTCCCACTGCATCAAAGCTGAAAATTGCCAGAATCAACAAAATAGCAATATAATTCAAAATCAGCTTCATTCAGTTTTTTCTTAATTCATTAATTAAATGGTAATGGTAGCTCAGAAAATCATTGCAAAAATTGTGCAGTTTTTCCGCCGTTAAAATTAATGAATATTAATAAGTGAGAAACGAACTAAGAGAAGAATTATTACAAGTTATACCTTTTCCAAAGCTTGATCCAGGTCTGCGATGATGTCATCAACTTCCTCTATTCCAATAGAAATCCTAACCAATCCATCAGATATTCCTGCTATTGCTTTAGCTTCTTTTGACAATTTTGAATGGGTCATTGAAGCGGGATGTTGTATCAATGTTTCTATTCCACCCAATGAAACAGCCAACAAAGCAAGCTCAACACTGTTCATCATTGTTTGACCAGCATTATAACCACCTTTTAATCCAAAACTTATCATAGCTCCAGGGCCATCCATTTGTTCCTTAGCCAATTCGTATTGAGGATGAGAAGGCAAACCAGGATATAAAACCCAATCAACCTTTTGATGCTGTTCAAGATATTTTGCTATTTGAATAGAATTTTCCTGTGCTTTATCAATTCTAATGGCGAGTGTTTTTAAACCTCTCCTTGTAAGAAATGCTTGATGTGGATCCATGTTACAACCCATATTCACCATAACTCCACGAAGCAGTTTATAATGCTCTTCGGTTTTTGTTACAATCATACCAGCCACAACATCTGCATGACCGTTGATGAATTTGGTCATGGAATGTAAAACAATATCCGCTCCCAAATCAAGTGGTTTTTGCAAATATGGGCTACAAAATGTATTATCTACACAAACAAGGATATTCTTATCATGTGCCAAATCACAAACTGCTATGATATCTGTTATGCCAATGGTTGGGTTTGCAGGACTTTCCAGAAAAATCAACTTGGTATTTGGTTGTATCGCTTCTATAA
>DAOVYU010000364.1 GCA_030635465.1 Bacteroidales bacterium
ATATTGTTCTTCATTTTTAACAGATTCCCAACCTTGTTGCCCTCCTCGCGACCAGTCATGATTACCTGGTAAAAAAACAACTTCTCCGTCAAAATTTTTAACTGTATTGAGAATATGCTTCAGATTTTGTTCAGCTTCGCTAAAATTTCTATCAGCGGAATCTGGTAAACCCAGGGGATAGAGTATATCTCCTAAAAATACCACTGCACTTTCTTTTCCTTCTTGAGAGATATGGTACTTTAATAGTTTTAGATTTTCGCTATCGGGTAAAGGATGCTTTATATCACCAAGGAAGTAAACTGTATACAAAAGGTCTTTTGAATTTTCCGGAATGTCAGTCTTTAAGTTTTTATTTCCAGGAGCATAATATATTTTTTGTGCAGTTCCGACAAGCACTAAAACCATCAAACAAATAGTAAAAATAAGTTTATTGATTTGTATGTTAATAGGAACTCTCACAAGTATTTAATTCTCTAGTTCAAACATTAATATTATTCCTTCATCCTCATCTCCCTCATTAGATATGTATAATGTTCCATCAGGCCCGAAACAAATGCCTTCGGGTTGATTGTGTATTTTTGATTTTAGATCTATGATAGACATCATTTCGCCTTCTCTAGAGAAAACCAACAAAAGATTGCCCACTGATCCCAGAACGTAAATATTGCCTGAAATTGGGTGAATAGCAACACCTGAAGGTTGAAATGAAAGATCTCCTTTTGCATGATCAAAATAAGCCAGTAACTCAACACCCATCTGGGTCATTGTATTATAGTTTTTGTAGTATTTGATGGTATCCATTTTAATCAATAAAAATTGTTTTAAGTCAAGCAATTTAGTTTTCAGGTTGAATGTATAAATGGCTTTAAACTCTTTTCCTGATTTCTTATCAACAAATGGATGTCCTTTGCAGGCAATCAATAAGTTTTGACCAATTGGGTCATAAGCCAGGCCTTCTGCATCATTCTTACCAGACAAAGCTGTTGTGTGTTTTTTGGCAGTTGGTTCTACTACTTTCAAGAAATTTTTTACTTTGTATAAAGTTCCATTACTCTTTAATACCCAGGCATCATCTTCAATAATTTCAATCCCTTCAAAGTCACCATCGTCACCAAAATTGATTTTCCGTTCAACTTCTCCTGATTTTAAATTGAAAATGTATATGTTTCCTTTTTCATCCTGTACACAGGCCAGTCGATTTTTATCAATATAACTTAATCCAGATATTTCAACCAGCTTTTTCGGTAGTTCCCATGAGTGGTCGGGTTGATTTAATTGATATTGAAAGTCGTAATTGGGGTGTTCAAATAGTTTGTTTGTGTTATCATCTTGTGGATAAGAACTTAGATAAACAAAACACAATAAGAGTAATATAATTACTTTTTTAAGCCGCATTTTCCTCACTAACTTTTTTTAATTTTATTAATCCATTTTGAGTTTGCTTCTGTAGCATTTTCCGGATCATTGGTTTCATTAACCTTCCAAATATAGATTTAATTTTAAAGTCTACTTCAGCAATTATATGGGTGTTGTCTCCTTTTTTTTCAAAAGTATAAATACTGATAATATCCCGAAGTCCTCTAAATTTATTTAATCGCTCACCATAAACTATCTGATCCTTATTTTCCAATCTCCCAATGGATTCAATATCTAACGAATAAGGTCCAACCAGGCAGGTGTGTAAAGTTCCTGTTTTATTCAAACTATCACTATGCATTATGATATCCTTGATATCCTCATTCCATTCCATCCGTTTTTCAAAACTGGTAAAGTTTTCATAAACATTGTCAACCGGTGCATTTATAGTGATTTCAAAATAAATTTTTCCGGGACTCAATTTCGGAAAGCTGACTGATGGATCTTCCGGCTTATGTTCGTGCAAGCCTTTTAATGGAATAAAGGAATAATTAATCTCTCCCAGTTGATTATAAAATTCTTTACCCCTTTCTATGCTAATCCAGTTATAAATACTATCAGAAAGGGGCAAACTGTCTAAGTCAATATTATTCGAAATTAAAATATACTCATTACTGTCAATTGAATTCTTTAACAAACGATGGGCAAGTATGACATCTGCTCCATGTAATTTATGGTGATTTTTAACATTAATTTTTTCAACATTACCTGAATGAATGATAAACTTTAGCGAAAGACGAGATGCAGTTTCACAAGCACCACACCTGCATATGCGTTCTGTTTCATAGCGTTGAAGATGTGTATGGAAATTTTTAAAAGTAAGTTGACATTGTTCAATTAAATCTGAAACAGAAGGTATTTCTTCTTTGAAAAATAAAACAGCATCTCCTTCTATCTCGGAAACGCTCATGTCATTTTTATCCGAATTTATTATGAGCTCCAGCAATTCAGAAATGATATGTCGACTGTGGCTGATTTCAGTCTTATTCACAAATTCAGTGAATCCTGAAATGTCGGGTATAAATAATAAGGTTGAATTAGCTTTTGTCATTTTGTATTTTGGTTCTGTTGAATGGAATAAAGAAGTGTTTTAGATTGTTTTCCCCTCAACTCAATTTCGCCGATATTCTCTACAATAAAGTTACTGTCAATTTCCAATTTATTCAATAGTTCTTCTGATATCAACAGTTCTTTATCGTATTTGTTGCATTCATTTTGAATTCGGGCAGTGGTATTCAAAACATCACCCGAAAAAGCGATCTCCTTTTTCAATACACCAATTTCTCCTACAGTTGCTTGTCCTAAATGCATACCTGCTTTAAATTGAGGGACAATGGAATAACTCTTTAAGTATTTTGACGCTTGTTTCTCTATTTCCTTTCGGGCTTCAAAAAAGCAGTTCAGGCAATTATTGTTTTTTAAACCATTATGTATTTTCCATGAAACCACCACCTCATCACCAACATACTGATAAATTTCACCTTTATTGTATACTATTGAATCGGTA
>DAOVYU010000335.1 GCA_030635465.1 Bacteroidales bacterium
AAGCATATACCTTGACTTATTAGATATCCCCTCATGATTAGCAACCATCAATGAAATAAGGAATGCTATCATTTCCTTTAAAGAGTCAGGAAAGTTTGTATATGTATATGGAGAAATATTTAGTCAAAAGGCATATTACTTAGCCACTGTGGCTGATAAAATATATCTGAACCCGGAAGGAATGCTTGAATTTAAAGGATTTTATAGCGAGATAGTTTTCATAAAAGGCTTACTTGAAAAACTGGAAATTGATCCCCAGATTATTCGGCATGGGAAATATAAAAGTGCAGTTGAACCACTTATTTTGGATAAAATGAGTGAAGCTAACAAAGAGCAAACAACAGCCTTTGTTCAATCTTTATGGGATGAAACTTTAGCAAATATTTCAGCTGAGAGAAACATTTCCATAGAGAAATTAAATGATATTGCTGATAAATTAGATGCTTTTCGTGCAGATAGAGCACTTGAACTCAATTTGATAGATTCAGTTATCTTTTTTGATGAATTTCTTAATCTCCTCGCTAATAATTTAGGTGTTGATGTAATAAAATCTGATAATCTAGTATCTATTAGTTCATATGATAATGTAAAAACCAGAACTTCTAGTAAAAAGAGAAGCCGTAACAAAGTGGCAGTAGTTTATGCTTCAGGTAGTATTTCGCAAGGTGAGGGTAGTGATAATACTATTGGATCAGACAAAATAGCAAGGACTTTAAGACAAGTACGACTTGATAATTCTGTAAAAGCAGTTGTGTTACGTGTAAATTCACCTGGTGGTGATGGGTTGGCTTCAGATATCATATTAAGAGAAGCAAACCTAATAAAGGCTGAAAAACCTTTTGTAGTTTCTATGGGTAACCTTGCTGCCTCCGGAGGATACTATATTGCTTGTGGGGCTGATAGGATAGTAGCCAATGCCAATACAATTACCGGATCAATAGGAGTGTTCGGAATTATTCCAAACTTTCAGCAATTTTTTAATAATAAATTGGGGATTACTTTTGACAATGTTAAAACCAATGATAATGCTGATTTTATTCAAACTACTAAACCTCTTTCCGAATTTCAATATAAATTAATTGAACAAGAAGTTGATCAGTTTTACAAAACATTTATAGGCCATGTGGCTAAAGGTAGGAATATGACAATTGAAGAAGTTGACGCTATTGCACAGGGTAGGGTATGGAGTGGAGCTGATGCATTGGAACTTGGGCTGGTAGATGAACTTGGGGACTTGAATATTGCCATTGACATTGCAGTTCAACTGGCTGAGTTGGATGATTTCAGAATCATTGAAAAACCAGAGCAACAAGATCCTTTTGAAAAACTCATATCTGAATTTATGGGTCAAACAAGACAATCCCATTTGGAAAAGGAATTAGGCAAGGGTTATTATTATTTGAAGGAATTCAAAGAAGTTTATGAAATGAAGGGTATCCAAGCAAGAATGCCATTTTCACTACAGATAAATTAAATCAGGATTTTCAATTCCATGGCTATAGAAAAATAATATCTTCAATCACTTCTTTCTTTACAGCTCCATTAAGTGATTTAATAAGCTTTGTCTTTGCAAAAGATAATTCATGTTTCAATGCAGGTGAATCAAGTTTAATATAGAGTTTTTTGTTTCTAATATAAAGGTTTTCAGTATGTTTTGTAATCATATTGCCTGCAATCTTCTCCCATGAATTTATCAGTTTGGTTTCATTCATCCCATCTTGTAGCTTGTATGTTTTCAAAAGCTGAAGGATGACTTCTTTTAGTGTTTGTTCATTGGTGTTTTTCACGAGAATAAAATGCTAATTAATAGGAGTTTAATTTTTCAACCGATTGTCCATCACTGATTTCAAAAATTTTATGATCAATATTAACTTGTTTAAAAATATTTTCTACGCGTTCCTGTTGTGTATCTGTAATAAAAGCCTGTCCAAAACTATTCTCACTCACAAGCTGTATAATTTGTTTTACTCTGATATCATCCAGCTTATCAAAAATGTCATCCAGTAACAAAACCGGCTTAAATCCTTTGGTGTTTTTAGTATACTCAAATTGAGCCAGTTTCATAGCCACTACATATGATTTTTGCTGTCCCTGTGATCCAAACTTTTTAACAGGATAGTTTTCAATTTGCAGTGAAAGGTCATCTTTATGTATTCCAACGTTTGTATATCGGGTAATCCTGTCTTTTTCTAATGAAATCTCCAGTAATTTTTTAAATGAATGTTCCATTAACTGAGAATCGTAAATCACTTCAACTTTTTCTTTTCCGTTAGAAATATAATTAAAATAATATTGAAAGAGTGGTTTGAACTCATTCAGGAAGGCAATTCTTGTATTGTATATTTTTTCACCTAATTTAATCAGTTGCTCATCCCAAATTTCAAGAGATGATTGATCAAAAAATCTACTTTCAGCAAATTTTTTGAGTAATATATTTCTTTGCAACAATGCTTTGTTGTAATTGATCAAATCATCCAGGTATAACTTATCGAACTGAGAAATGACCGAATCAATAAATTTTCTTCTAACATCACTACCTTCATTAATTAAATCCCGGTCATAAGGCGAAATCATTACCAAAGGATATAAACCAATGTGATCAGAAAGGCGATCATACTCTTTATCATTTAATTTAAATTGTTTTTTATGGCTTCTTTTTTGAATGCATGAAATGGTGTCTCCTCCATTATTGTTTTTGTTGTAACTTCCATGAATGGCAAAAAATGGAGTTTCATGAAGTATGTTCTGAGAATCAATCGAATTAAAATAGCTTTTACAAAATGACAAATAGTAAATAGCATCCAGTATATTGGTTTTGCCAGCACCATTATTGCCTATAAAACAATTTATCTTGTTGGAAAAAGTAAATTCAGTTTCCTGATAATTCTTAAAGTTGGTTAATTTTAATTTCTTTAAAAACATATAATATTTAGAATGTCTTAATTTTATTAGCAATTTCTTCCATGAGCCAAAGAGGAGTGGAGGTTGCGCCACTTACACCTGCTGTTTTTTTTAGTATAAACCAGGAAGGGTTTACTTCTTCAATTGATGAAATATGGTAACTTTTGTCGTTAATAGATTTACAAATATTGAATAGATATTTTCCGTTTGAGCTTTTTTTCCC
>DAOVYU010000112.1 GCA_030635465.1 Bacteroidales bacterium
AATGACTAATTTCATTTTCTTCAATTCCAATAAGACTTTCTACCTTTTTAAGTACACATAATTCCGGATCGATCTGAAGACTATCAATAAGCTTTGAAATGGGTACTGCGAATGTGTTTTCAGGATCAGTTTGTTCGAATATCAATGTGCTGTCTGATCCATCTTTATAATACAATTTTAATGGAAAATGCATATTAAAAAATGGTGTTTTTTCAGGGAATGAAGCAGATTGGATTGATTGTAATTCAAATATTCCATCTTGATGCGTATAGCTAAAATCATAAATTGGATAACCCTCGCCATAAAACCATTGATCAAAAAATAGTGTAAAATCTTTTCCTGAAGTTTGGTTTAATATTGCTAAAAAATCTTCAGCAGTAGCTGTATTGTCAGAAAATTGTGATTGGAAATTTTGTAATACTTCAAAAAATAAGACATCATTTTGCAATTCGAAACGGATCATGTGGATGATAATGGCTCCTTTCCAATAGGATAACCTACTATCAAAAATCCGATCTACATTGTCATAAGTCACTTCTTCTGGTGGAACATAGACACTCCCATCAGGTTCTGACATGATGAAGTTTTGTGCATTGGTTTTCCAGATGAGTGAATATATATCATCTGCTATATAGTCTGTTGCAAGGTAATCACTATAGGTGGCAAAGCCTTCATTGATCCAGATATCACTCCAGGTTTTACAAGTCACATTATCGCCAAACCACATATGTCCAAGTTCGTGAGCAACAAGGCTAAAACTAAATCCTCCAATCGTGGTCATTGTTTGGTGCTCCATACCACCTCCGAATCCAGCAAGACAATGGCCATATTTTTCTTCATCAAAAGGATAATCCGAAAACAGTTCAGAAAATAACTCCATAAACTCAATGGTTCTATCAATTCCTGGTTTATAATAATCTAAACAGCCGGGTGAATCATAGATATAATTTTGAATCAATAAAGAATCTCCCATCAAATAGGCTGGCTTAGCATAAATGTTATATTCCTGAAATTCCGCAACTACAAAGGAAATCAAATAATAGGCTATTGGGTATTTCGATCTCCATTCATATCTTGCTTTATTGTCGGGTAACGAAACAACTGATGATAACAAGCCGATAGAACCGGCAAGGTTTTCAGAACTGGTGGTTATGTTCACCCAAACCGAATCTGCTTTATCAGTTAAAACTTGCTTTGTAGGCCACCATTGACGTGCACTAAAAGGTTCAGATAATGTCCAGGTAACATTTTTGTTCCAGGTTGAATCATATTCAGTAAATATTCCGGAAAATGATGCACTGGTGGGTGGTGTGCCATGGTATTTGACTTTTACTGTAAAGATTGAGTTCTGAGATAGCGATTCATTTAAGGGAATAAAAGCTTCATTATTTTCATGGATTACCGTATGTTCTGTGTCATTTACAAAAACTTGATCGATTATTAAATCATCAATGAGTTCAAAGGCAAAAGTATCAAGTTCATTTACAACCACTTGAGAAGTTATTGTTACCTGTCCTGATAGATAAGTTGTGTTATTCTCAACTTCTAATTCGAGATAATAGAATTTTACATCGTAGTTATGTAAAAGCGGTGATTGTTCGATATCTAAGGTAGAAACCTTTTGATATGTCTGTTTCATTTTACGACTACAAAAGTGTTCATAATCAGCACTTATATAATCCTGGCCCAATAGATTGGCCATTAAAATTGTCGAAACAAGCAAGAGTAGTGATCTTTTCAAAGCCTATTGTGTTTATATATTAATGTATAAGTAATTTCTTTGCAATTACTATCTTTGCAGGGATTTACAAAATAACTCATATTTTGTTTTCGTTTTCAACTTAATTAAAGTTTTCAATTAAATTATTTATTTGAGCGATCAGTACAACATATTAATACAGAAACTTGATATATTTATCAGGAAGTTTTATAAAAATCAACTTATAAAGGGAGCGATTTATTGCGTTGCCTTATTGATCATTTTTTTTCTGTTGGTTAATTTGCTGGAATATTTTGGGCATTTCAATAGCGATACCCGAAGGGTAATATTTTACATATATATATTGCTTAATGTCCTTTTGATTGGTTGGTATGTAGTTTATCCATTGTTGAAATTGTTTAATATTGGTAACAGAATATCCAATGAGCAAGCTGCTGAAATTATTGGTAATCATTTTCCTAATATAGGCGATAAGTTATTAAACACTTTACAATTAAAAGAGTTAACAGAAAATCAAACCAGCAACCTTGATCTTGTAAATGCTGGTATCGATCAAAAAATAGCAGATTTAAAACCTGTCCCTTTTGTAAAAGCCGTTGATTTTAGAACCAATAAGAGGTATTTAAAGTATGCCCTGCCTCCTTTATTCATATTGGTCATTCTCTTGCTGGCTTCTCCTAAAATATTGACTGAGCCAACTAACCGTTTGTTCAAATATAATTTTCATTTTGAAGAACCACTTCCTTTTGTATTAGATGTTTTAAATGATAACCTGAAGGTTATTCAACATGAGGATTTAAAGCTGGAAGTTAGAGTTTCCGGCGACGAAGTTCCAGACAATGTATATTTGGAAACCGGAAATAGCCAAATAAAGTTAATGAAGGAAAATCCAGTTCAGTTTAGTCATACTTTTATCAATGTTCAAAGCTCTAGTACGTTTAAATTAGTTGCAGATGGCTACAAATCAAATGTATACGAGATAAGAGTATTACCTAAACCCATCATGCTTGATTTTGAAATAAACCTCGATTATCCTGCTTATACAGGGAAAAAGGATGAAGTAATAACCAAAAATGGAGACTTAATTGTACCAATAGGGACGAATATTGATTGGACTTTTTACACTAGAAATACTGACGAAATGCAAATGGAGTTTAAAGAAGATAAAATCACTTTAAGCCCCAATGGATCTAATATATTCAAATATCAAAATACCTTTTACAAAAGCCAGCAATATACTATAAACTCTTCTAACGAATTCCTTGAAAATATTGACTCGCTTACTTATACTGTTAACATTATTCCTGATTTATTTCCAAACATTTTAGTGGAGGAGTTTCAAGATTCAATTTATGATGGTCGTCTTTATTTTAAAGGTGCTATTAAGGATGATTATGGCTTTAACCTTTTAACCTATAATTGTAACGTTAAAGACGAGGATAATACTAATACTATTATATATTGTGATAGTTTATCACTTATAAATCAGGCCAATCCTCAACAGTTTTTTCACTTTTATGATCTGGCAGATCTGAATCTTGGTGCTGGTTATACCGTTGAATATTTTTTTGAGGTTTGGGATAATGATGAAATACATGGTAGTAAGTCCACTCGATCTCAAATAATGTCATATAGGCCTCCAAGCCTGAAGGAGATAGATAAGGAGACTCAGGAAAAAAACCAGGACATTAAGGATGAAATGGAAGATGCAATAAAAGAGGCCAAAGAACTTCAAAAGGAAATAGATCAGCTAAGTAAAAAAATGGTTGATAAAAAAGAATTGGACTGGGAGGATAAGCAACAAATACAGGCTTTGTTAGAAAAGCAACAGGAATTGCAAAATAAGCTGAAAAACATAAAAAATGAGAATGAAAAGAAGGCATTGAAAGAACAACAATACAAAGAAAAAAACGAGGAGCTATTACAAAAACAACAACAGTTGGAAGAATTGTTTGATAAACTAATGCAAGATGAAGAGTTGAAAAAATTATTTGATGAATTGCAAGAATTGATGGATGAAATAGACAAAGATAAGGTGAATGAGATGCTTGAAAAGATGCAAATGACAAGCGAAGAAATGGAAAAAATGTTAGACAGAAACCTTGAGTTGTTTAAACAATTTGAATTCGAATCAAAACTAGATGAAACAATAGATAAGTTAGAGAATCTTGCGAAGGAACAGGAGAAGCTGAGTGAGAAGACTTTAGATAAAGAGAATAGTGAAGAAGATTTAAAAAGTGATCAGGAAAAGATTGATGAAAAATTTGATGATGTCAAAAAGGATCTTGAAGACCTGGAAAAGATGAACAATGAACTTGAAGATCCGAATGAGTTCGACAAAATGGAAGATGATCAGCAAGAAGTAGATAAAAGTTCGCAAGAAAGTAAAGATGCTTTAGATAAAGGTCAGCGAAAAAAAGCTTCCAAATCTCAAAAAAGTAGTTCAGAAAAAATGGATGAAATGGCCTCGGATATGTTAAGTATGCAGCAAGAAATGATTGAAGAGGGCATGGAAGAAGATATTGATGCTTTACGTGATATTCTGGAAAATTTAATCCAACTTTCCTTCGACCAGGAAGATCTGATAATGAAAGTAAGTAATATTAATTTAAACGATCCTAAATACATTGAGTTGATACAGGAACAAAAGAAAATTAAAGATGACCTAAAAACAACAGAGGATTCATTATTTGCATTGAGTAAGCGTCAAATTATGATTGAGCCTTTTGTGACGAAAGAATTAAGTTCGATTAATCAAAATATAGATAGAGCAATAAAAGCCTTAAATGCAAGACAAACCTCACAGGCAACAAATAGTCAGCAGTATGTTATGACATCTGTTAACAATCTGGCTTTAATGCTTTCTGAAACCCTGAACCAAATGATGCAAAGCATGATGCAACAATGCAGTGGTGATAAATCATGCAAAAATGGTAAGCCTAAACCAGGAGCTGGGAAGCCTTCAATGAAATCAATGCGACAATTGCAGGAACAATTGAGTAAACAAATTGAAAAGATGAAATCTGGCAAGAAAGATGGTGGTGAAAAAAAAGGAGGCAAAACTCCAAAGAATGGTCAAGGAATGAGTGAACAATTGGCGAGAATGGCTGCTGAGCAAGAGGCCATTAGGAATCAAATGAATCAATTGTCAGAACAATTAAATAAGGAAGGACAATTTGGAGCAAGCAAGGAGATAAAAAGAATAATGGAGGAGATGGAAAAAACGGAAACAGAGCTTGTAAATAAAATAATATCTCAAGAAACTTTAATGCGGCAAAAAGATATCATTACCAGGATGTTGAGGTCTGAAAAAGCAGAAATGGAAAGGGAGAAAGAGGAAAAAAGAGAATCTATTGAAGCAAAAAATCAAAAATACCGTAACCCTGAAGAATATTTTAAGTATAACAGGCAACAAATAAATGAGGTGGAACTTTTAAAAACCATGCCACCGAATTTAAAACCATTTTACAAGAACAAAGTGAACCAGTATTTTTATAACTTTGACGAATTATTAGACAAATGAAAGAAGAACAAAAATCACTAAGGCTTAAATCGCTGCCTGAAAGTATTCACCAACTTGAAGGGCTTATCGAAGAAGTATGTGATGACTACAACCTGAATCACAACTATCTTGGATGTATTA
>DAOVYU010000352.1 GCA_030635465.1 Bacteroidales bacterium
AGTCGGTTTTACCCCAGCACCTTTAAGCAGTTTTAATATATCTGTCCGGGCTTCAGGCTTTAACTGACGGCCTAAAATGTAATCATGACCTTCCAGATCGGGTTGCATATTCGGATCAGCCTTAAAAGCCTGCTTTTCACGTTCTAATATCATCAGCCCCATATATGATGCACCCAGATCACCTGAAACACAAACCAGATCACCTTTTTTGGCAGTGTCTCTGTAAACAATATCTTCTTTTTTGGCTTCGCCAATGGCGGTAACAGATATTACCAATCCAGACTGACTGGAAACAGTATCACCTCCAACCACATCAACCTTATAATTTTCGCAGGCCTGGAAAATACCTTTGTAAAGTTCTTCCAAAGCTTCCGTAGAGAACCTGTTAGACACACCTATGCCAATAACCAGTTGACGTGGTGTGCCATTCATCGCCACAATATCAGAAATATTAACTATAGCTGCTTTATATCCAAGATGTTTCAAAGGGGTAAAAGTCATATCAAAATGAACACCTTCTAATAACAGATCTTTAGTTATCAATACTTCGTTTTCTTGATAACTCAAAACAGCTGTATCATCACCCACACCCTTAATGGTGCTTTTATTTTGAATCTTAATATTTTTCGTCAACAGGTCTATCAAACCAAATTCACCCAATTCAGATAATTCGGTTCTGTTACTTTTATCTTCCAACATCATTTACAGGATTTAATTCGATCAGCAAAATTACTAAAAACAATAAGAATGAAAGGATTTAGCACATCAGCAATATTTCTGTAGAGTGACAACAATATTTCCCTGGAATTGTTATAAAGTAAAGATGCATTTATAATATTATCTATACGATATTTACTACTTTTGCACCGCTATTTAAAATTTTTCTAAATAAGCATATTTAATTACATGGATAAAGATAACAACAACATAATAGACCAGGTAACCCAGGATGATTACAAATATGGCTTTTTTACTGATATTGAAATGGATATGGCTCCAAAAGGGCTGAATGAAGATACCATTCGTTTCATTTCAAAGAAAAAGAAAGAGCCTGAGTTTATGCTCAATTACAGGTTAAAGGCATTTGAAAAATGGAAAACCATGAAAGCACCTGATTGGGCTCATTTAAATATTCCTCCAATTGATTATCAGGACATCATTTATTATGCTGCCCCTAAACAAAAAAAAGAATTAGAAAGTCTGGATGAAGTTGATCCGGAATTATTGGATACATTTAAAAAATTGGGCATTTCCCTTGAGGAACAAAAAAGACTATCAGGAGTGGCTGTTGATGCTGTATTTGATAGCGTGAGTGTAAAAACCACATTTAGTGACACATTGGAAAAGCATGGAATCATTTTTTGTTCATTCAGTGAGGCTGTTCAAAACCATCCCGATCTGGTAAAGAAATATATGGGTTCGGTGGTACCTATTGGTGACAACTATTTTGCTGCACTTAATTCAGCTGTATTTTCTGATGGCTCATTTTGCTATATACCGAAAGGTGTGCGATGCCCTGTTGAACTTTCCACCTATTTCAGGATCAACAGTGCCGGAACAGGACAGTTTGAAAGAACACTGATCATAGCAGATGAAGGTAGTTATGTAAGCTATATGGAAGGATGTACTGCACCCCAGCGTGATGAAAATCAATTGCATGCAGCGATAGTTGAAATCATAGCTCTAAAGGATGCCGAAGTAAAATATTCTACAGTTCAGAATTGGTACCCGGGAGATAAAGATGGAAAAGGTGGCATTTATAATTTTGTTACCAAACGCGGGATGTGCAAAGGAAGTCACTCTAAGATTTCCTGGACTCAGGTTGAAACAGGCTCGGCCATAACATGGAAATACCCCAGTTGTATTTTATTGGGAGATAATTCAATAGGTGAGTTTTATTCGGTTGCAGTGACAAACAATCATCAGCAAGCTGATACTGGTTCTAAAATGACCCATATTGGAAAAAACACAAAAAGCACTATTATTTCTAAAGGTATTTCAGCTGGGTTCAGTAATAATGCATACCGCGGACTTGTGAAAGTAAGCCGAAGAGCTGAAAATTCAAGGAACTTTTCTCAGTGTGATTCATTGTTGCTGGGAGACAAATGTGGGGCTCATACATTTCCATACATCGATACACAAAATAGTACAACGATAGTTGAACATGAAGCAACGACATCTAAAATATCAGATGACCAGTTGTTTTATTGTCAGCAACGTGGTATTGATATGGAAACGGCAATCGGTCTTATTGTTAATGGCTATGCCAAAGAAGTATTGAATCAGTTGCCGATGGAATTTGCCGTAGAAGCACAGAAGTTATTGGCTATAAGTTTAGAAGGAAGTGTAGGATAAATGATTTACGATTTACGAAGCTGAATTACGATTTACGAAATTTGATTTAACAAAATATTTAAACTTTTATTAAAAAAAGAAACGATGGGAGATACAATTTCTAAATGGGATTTAGAAGATCGACTTATTGATTTTGCAATATTAATAATTGATATATCCGAATCATTACCTAATACAAAAGCAGGAAATCATCTTGCAGGACAAATAATTAGATCGGGGACATCTCCTGCCCTCAATTATGGCGAAGCTCAGGATGCTGAATCTAATCAGGATTTTATACATAAAATTAAAATAATTTTAAAAGAACTTCGGGAAACTTTTGTAGCATTAAAAATCATTAAAAAAGCCGAACTATATAAAAACGAAGATAAATTAAAAAAAACGCTTAAAGAAAACGATGAACTAATTGCAATTTTTGTTGCAACGGTTAAAACAGCAAGAAGCAGAAAGAAATAATTTAATAGACTTGGTAAATCATTTTCGTAAATCGTTCTCGTAAATCGTTTTCGTAAATCACAAAGAAATATCAAAACATGCTAAAAATAAAAAACCTCCATATATCAATAAACGGAAAAGAAATAATAAAGGGATTGAACCTGGAAATTAATCCCGGTGAAGTACATGCCATCATGGGTCCAAATGGAACAGGGAAA
>DAOVYU010000373.1 GCA_030635465.1 Bacteroidales bacterium
GAGAAAATGATCTTGCGTCAAAATATTACAAACGCATTTGCCCAGACCAACAAAATTTTAAAAGTTGAGGATATCCTTAATGCAAGAAATGTAGTAAGAGAAGTTTACCTTGATGAAAAAATTGAAAATTATATTACGGATATCGTTTTCTCATCTCGATTTCCTTCAAAATTTAAGTTGAGCAAATTTGAAGGTATGATCAATTATGGAGCATCACCCCGTGCAAGTATTAACCTTGCCCTGGCAGCAAAAGCATTTGCATTTATCAAAAGAAGGGGATATGTAATTCCTGAAGATATTCGTGCTGTAGCACATGATGTTATGCGCCACCGGATTGGTTTAACTTATGAAGCAGAAGCTGAAAATATTACTTCTGAAGATATTATTAATGAGATTTTAAATACGGTTGAAGTACCCTAAAAAGTTCTGTGTTCTGTGTTTTGTGTCCTGTGTTGAACACAAAACTCTGAACCATGAACTCTAAACATTTTTTTGTGGAGTCCAAAGATATATTCAAAAAAGTAAGAAAGATCGAGATCAAGACACGTGGATTGTCAAGCCAGATCTTTTCGGGGCACTATCACAGTAGCTTTAAAGGTCGGGGTATGGCATTCAGCGAGGTGAGAGAATACCAGTATGGTGATGATATCAGGAGTATTGACTGGAATGTAACTGCACGCTTCAACCATCCATATGTTAAAATTTTTGAAGAAGAACGTGAATTAACAGTGATGCTTCTGATTGATGTTAGTGGTTCCAATGAATTTGGTACACGCCAACAATTAAAAGAAGAGCAAATGACTGAAATAGCTGCTGTTCTTGCTTTTTCTGCAATCCAGAACAATGATAAAGTAGGTGTGATATTTTTTAGTGATAAAATTGAAAAGTTTATTACTCCAAAAAAAGGCACTTCTCATATTTTGAGGATCATTCGAGAATTGATTGATTTTCATCCGGAAAGCCAAAAAACAAATATTTCGGAAGGATTGAGGTATCTCACTAACGCAATTAAAAAAAGATGTACGGCTTTTGTAATTTCCGATTTTATTGATAAAGGATTTGACAATGCTTTAAAAATAGCCAGCAGAAAGCATGATATCGTCGCCTTGCATGTTTCTGATAAAAGGGAAATGGAATTACCAAAAATGGGATTGTTAAAAGTTTATAATAAAGAAACAAATAGTAAAATTTGGGTTGATAGCAGTAGCCAAAAAGTGAGAGCTAATTATAAAAAATGGTGGGTTGAGCATGAAAACTATCTGAACACATTATTTTTGAAAAGCGGTGTAGATGCTGCTCATTTTAGTACAGATGAAGATTATGTAAACCCGTTGGTAAATTTATTCAGACGAAGGGAAGCAAGATTTTAATATGAAAGTTTTTTTAAGAATTATAGTCATATTATTGTTTGTTTGGTCAAGTGTTGACTTGAAAGCACAGGTTGAAGCACATGCCTCACTTGACAGCAATTATATATTGGTGGGAGATCAAATTAACCTGACACTTGAAATATCCTGTCCGACTGATTATATGATTGATTGGCCATTGCTGAATGATACCATTATTTCAGCTATTGAGATTCTAAGCAAATCAAAAATTGATTCGTCTTACTCGGCTGACGGCAATCAGCTATTTCTTAAGCAGATAATCAGGGTTACCAGCTTTGATTCAGGATATTATGCCATTCCTCCATTTCAAATAAAATATAAGGATCCAGGAGGTCAATTGATCCAATATACAGAAACAGAAGCATTGTTACTTGAAGTATCCAGTGTTCCCATTAATATGGAAGAGGAGATCAAGGATATCAAAGCTCCTATAGAGGCACCTTATACATTTCGGGAAGCCCTACCCTGGATTATTGGTTTGTTATTATCTGTCGCAATTGGGTTTGCGGTATATTATTACATGAAAAAACGGAAAAAAGATGAACCAGTTTTTAAAACAACATCAAAACAAAAAATACCTCCCCACAGAATTGCATTGGATGCTCTGGATAATTTAAGGCATAAGAAAATATGGCAAAGTGGTAGGATAAAGGATTATCATACTGAATTAACTGATATTGTTCGTGATTATCTGAATAGTAGGTTTTACATCCATGCCCCGGAAATGACCACAGATGAAATAATGGATGCATTGAATGGCACTGCTGCTAACGATCAGGCTAAACAAAAAATATGGCAAACATTTACTATGGCTGATTTGGTAAAATTTGCTAAAATGCAACCATTGCCATTAGAACATGATACTAGCCTTAACAATGCAATTGATTTTGTAAAGGAAACCATGCATATTGTAGCTCCTGAAAATAATACAACTGTTGAAGATAAAAAGGTAGAATTACCAGCGACTAAAGAAGGTGCACCTTTACAGAAAGTCTCCACAATGGATAACGACGCAAAAAAGGAGGTGCAGGATGTTTAACAATATTGAATTTGCAAATCCTGAATATTTATATCTACTGATAATCATCCCATTTATTGGGGTCTGGTATTGGTATCGACATAAGCGTGATAATGCAGATATCCAGGTATCGAGTACCGAAAGTTTTGAATCATCACCAAAAAGTATCAGACAATATTTATATTTCAGTTTGTATGTTTTCAGAATATTTGCAATTGCTCTGCTTATTGTTGCGTTGGCTCGACCTCAATCCAGTTCAAGCAGGAAAGATGTAACTATTGAAGGAATTGATATCGTGATGGCATTGGATGTGTCTGGTAGTATGCTGGCAATGGACCTGAAGCCCGACCGACTTGAAGCAGCAAAAGATGTTGCATCCGAGTTTATAGCTGGCAGGCTAATTGACCGGTTTGGATTAGTTATATTTA
>DAOVYU010000267.1 GCA_030635465.1 Bacteroidales bacterium
ATTTGGCAAAATCCTTTATGAATGGCAGTCCGACTATTATTGCTGCCCCTGAGTCGACTATACAGGAGGATATTTGGGAGCAAAACCTGAAATGGTCGGCCAGCTTGAAACAAGTACAGGCTTTTATCCAAAAAAACCCAGAAGTTAAAATTCTAATAGGGGCATCAACTTATAAACGTTTGCAGGAAGATGATAAAAACTCCAACTCAGCGAGATATCATGAAGGTGGAAAGTTTTATTACGACCACTTTAACACAGCATTCTTTTTAGATTCAACTGAAAACATCCAAATCCATCATAAATCCAGGTTAACTCCAGGTGTAGAGTACATGCCTTCGGGAGGAATCTTTAGTTTTTTGGAACATTTTGCCATTGACCTGGGAGGAACAGTTGGCTCACTTGGAATAAGTGATAATCCGGCCCCTTTTATTTTGGATGACAATATTAAAGTTGCTCCCATTATTTGTTATGAATCAATATTTGGGGAATATTGTACTGATTTTGTGCGCCAGGGAGCAGATCTATTTATTATTATAACCAATGACGGTTGGTGGGGAAATACACCCGGACACAGGCAGCATTTATTGTTTACATCACTCAGGTCAATTGAAACCAGGAGAAGTATTGGACGTTCTGCCAATACTGGTATCTCATGTTTTACAAACCAACGGGGTGATATTTTTCAGGCAACACAATATTGGGAGCAGGATGTAATCAAGCAGGAATTAAATTTAAATGATAAAGTTACTTTTTATGCACAGTTTGGTGATTACTTTGGAAGGGTTTCGGCATTTTTGAGTGTTGTATTTATTTTATTATCTGTTGTATTTGGTATAAGAAGAAAAAAAGGGTTGATCTGATGAAATTGTTTTATAGACATTATGGTGAAGGGCAACCTGTAATTATTTTACATGGCATTTTTGGTATTTCGGATAACTGGGTTACCATTGGGCGAAGACTGGCTGAAAAATTTGAAGTTTTTATTCTTGATCAGCGTAACCATGGTCAGTCACCTCATAGTGATACTTTTAACTATTTTGCCCTGGCTGAGGACTTGTTTGAATTTATTGAAGACCATCAGCTTACTAATCCGATACTAATCGGGCATTCGATGGGAGGTAAAGTAGCCATGAATTTTGCACTTGAACATCCACATCGTATTGATAGGTTAATTGTAGTGGATATAAGTGTAAGGGCTTATCCTGCACGACAACAACATATGGATATTTTAAATGCCATGCTATCCATCAATTTTGATGAAATCTCCTCAAGGGAAGATGTGGAAAAGATTATTACTGATAGTGTAAAATCATCCAAAATATCCCAGTTTATTTTAAAGAACCTTTACCGCATCGGTAAATCCAGGTTGGCCTGGCGTTTGAATGTGGATGCCATTTATAACAATATCGAAAATGTGTTTGAAGGAATAGAATTGCCCTATACTTCCGACATTCCGGCCCTATTTGTAAAAGGAGGTGCTTCTGATTATATCCTTGATGAAGATTATAAGATGATCCTGAAGAAATTCCCTAATGCACAATTTACTACCATAAACAATGCTTCACATTGGGTGCATGCAGATGCTCCTGATGAATTGTGTTCGAAATTCAGTGGATTTTTAGCTAAAGATTGTGATTATCGTCCGTAATTGATTTACCCAGCTAATTCAGCTTCCCGTTGTTTATATACCCTTGCTGATATCCTGATGCTAAGTTCATACAATACTATTAATGGAATACAAACAAGGATCTGGCTGAATATATCCGGAGGGGTTATAATGGCTGATAATACAAGAACGATCACCAGCATAAATTTTCTGTTCTTTTTCATAAAAGCAGGAGTTATCACACCTACCTTGGTAAGGAAATACACCAAAATGGGTAATTCAAAAACAATTCCAACAGCTATGGTAACAGATAAAACGGTACTGATATAAGAGTTTAACTGGATCTGGTTTGGAACATCCTGACTTACCTGGTAACTACCAAGGAAATTGATGGTTAAAGGAACAATCAGAAAATAAGCAAACAGAACTCCTGAAATAAATAATAAAGAACTTACTGCTACAGCACCCCTTGAATGCTTTTTTTCTTTTGGATGTAATGCAGGCATTATAAAGCGCCATAATTCCCAGATAACATATGGAGCAGCAACTATTAAACCTGCTATGATCGAAACATACATGTGTGTCATAAACTGACCCGACATTTGAATGTTTTGCATACTCAGGTTGAGATTGCCTATGCATAAAGCATCAATCGACAGGATTTCGCTTAAGCGACAAAGTATACGATTAGTAATAAAATCAGCATCTTTTGGAGCCAATATAATAAAGTCAAAAACAAACTTTTTTCCTATAAATGCAGCAATTGCAAGGACCATAATTACCGCAATAGACCTGAACAGATGTTTACGCAATTCTTCCAGATGGTCCCAAAACGACATTTCCTTTTCAACAGGAGGCTCATTTGGCTTTTTATTAGAAATCTCTTCTTGCATCGCCACAAAGATAAAAGAAAGAGAATAAGATATAAGATTTTAGATGTTAGATTTTTGAAAAAACAGAGATAACAAAATATATAGAAGTATGATTACAGGGATTGCTACATAATATAATAGGATGAGTAAAACGCAGGAAATACCCAGAAATAAAAACCGGATCTTATTTTCTTTCCAGTTGAATGTTTTGAATTTTAGTGAGAGTAAAGGCAGTTCTGCTACTAACAAGTATGACAATAGAACTGACATAACAATTAAAAATACAGTGCTTAGAAACAATGATTGTATAGGTAAAATATTAATTCCGACCAGGGTTGATTGTTGGATTAAAATTAAAGGAAAGGAAGCAATTAATAAAGCATTTGCAGGAGTTGGTAATCCAATAAACACATCTGTTTGCCTTTCATCATTATTAAATTTAGCCAGACGTAATGCTGAAAACAAAGGAATTAAAAAAGCAATGTATGGAACAAGTGTGATGATTCCTGTATTTATTGAAATTCCAATTGAATAACCAATCAGTTTAAACAGGATCATGCCAGGCACTAGACCAAATGAAACCATATCGGCCAGTGAGTCAAGATCTTTTCCAATGGGACTTTGTACCTTTAAAAGTCTTGCAAAAAACCCATCCAGGAAATCAAAAAGGGCTGCCAAGCCAAGTAGATAAGAGGCCATGGCCAGTTGGTCTTCAAAAATGAAAACGATGGCAATACAACCTGATAAAAGATTTAATAAAGTAAGAATATTTGGGATGTGTTCTTTTATCTTCATAATGCTAATTCATATTTCATCCAAAGATAAAGATATCTGGGAAAATGCTATTGGCCAAATTCAAATGGATTTATGGTAAGATTTGGAATTTTTATTATTGGTTTTTTTCTTTTTCCAGATATTACAACAATTATTATACATACAAATTAAAAATGTAATTACTGCAATACCCAAAATAAGCATGACTATTTTTTGAAATGTGTTGGTTGTAATGGCCGTGCAACATCCGAAAAAACTTGCCAGTATTAAAAACAAATAAAGGAAAAAACCAATAATTCCAAACAGTAAAGCAAAATTAACCAGTACGACTTTCATGTTTTTAATCTTTATACATTTTAACAAATATATAAAAATCACATATAAAAGTCAAGTAAATAATATTGAATTAAAATTTCTTGATAAATATAAATCCATAATAATTGGATGAAGGAGGTTGTCATGGTTTGA
>DAOVYU010000008.1 GCA_030635465.1 Bacteroidales bacterium
ATGGTATCCAGATTATAGGTTCCCCAGTGATTGTTTTCAGCATAAATATCATTGGGGGTATTGTTGTACAAATCATAAATTACACCACCATTTCCATTGTTGTAAATAAAATTCTTTCCTGCGTTGATAGTGTCTGGATCAACCTGGCCAATGTTTGGCAAGGCGTTACCCGTGTTGGTTATACCCCAAAGATTCCCGGTTATGGTGTTGCGGGAAATCATGGAGTTATTTGAAACATCACCCCATAAATTAATTCCACTGCCTCCCTGCATGGGTATGTTTTGAATATTATTATCCTGGATTAAATTGCTATCGATAACAGATGTTATGTTATATCCATAAACAGTTATTCCATAGCGGTTATTAATGATTGTATTCCCTTGTATTAAACATTCGATATTACCACCAGCCAGTGTTGTAATTGCAATTCCTCCAACCATACTAAAGTTTCCTTCAATGTAATTTTCAATGATTCGGATTTCAATTTCAAGATTAGAGGTTCCGAGGTTAATTTGAGGCATATTCTGATTGGTAGTATTGTTGTGATAAATATAATTCCCAGCAATTAATGGAGAGGACTCAGCTGTAGCAGATGAGAGCACCGCAGGACCATTATTTAGCGAAATTTCACAATTCAAGATTTCAGGACTTGAATGAAAAAGATCAATGGCTCCGGTTGAGTTTGACTTATCGTTTTTACGAATAATACAGTTTTCAATCTGCATGTTGGAATATGACAAATCAATACCCCCACCAAATTCAATGATGCAATTTTTCAGAATTGATGCATCAGATGCGTCAAATTTGAATCCCATAAAATTTTGCATTGTATCAATTGCAGTTATAAATAGCTCCTGAGGAGCCTGAGCCTTAAAAACCCCTAAAACAGTGATTAATTTTTCGAATTCTACCTTAATTATTTCATCAGTTAAAATTCGAATGGTATCTGTTTCTGAAATCGTTAAATCATTATTGATGTAATAAATTCCTCCATCAATTATTACAACCCCACTTGAATTATTTACCAAATCATCTAAATCCCAGACAACTCCAGTTCCAGGCGTAACATATTGACCAAGTGTAAATTGGTAAACAAAACTTAAAATAAAAACGAAACTTATATTCTTCATATTAAATATTATTTTTGTACTCTATTATTTATTGCGAAGTTATTAAAAAGCAAATCATCAAAGAATAATAAAATGAGCGAGTTAATAAAACATGAATGTGGAATTGCCCTTGTCAGGCTTTTAAAACCGCTCGAATATTATTTAGCCAAATACGGAACCTCCTTTTATGGTTTGAATAAGCTTCATCTATTAATGCAAAAGCAACATAATAGGGGCCAGGATGGAGCAGGAATTGCAAATATAAAACTGGATATAAAGCCAGGAAATAAATATATCAGCAGACGTCGCTCAAACTCAGAATCCCCAATTAAAGAAATATTCAACCAGGTATATGAAAGTTTTAACCAGAAAGTAGAGAATTGTCCCGAACGACTAAATGATACACAATGGTTAAAAGAAAACCTGGACTTTACTGGCGAAGTATTTCTTGGCCATTTACGGTATGGTACTTTTGGAAAAAACGAGGTGGGCAATTTACATCCTGTTTTACGAGCAAATAACTGGAAAACCAGAAACCTGGTATTGGCTGGTAATTTTAATATGACCAATGTGGATGAATTATTTTCAAGACTTGTAAATTATGGCCAATATCCTGTTGAAACATCTGATACCATCACCATATTAGAAAAGATCGGACATTTTTTGGATGAAGAAAACGAAGCTCTTTATAAACAACTTAAAAAGGATGGTTTTTCAAAACAAGAAAGCACTGAAAAAATTGCTGAAGAATTAGACGTACAAACCATTTTGCAAAAATCATCTGTAAATTGGGATGGAGGCTATTCCATTGTTGGGCTAATTGGTCATGGAGACGCCTTTGTTTTGAGAGATCCTGCAGGAATTCGTCCAGCTTTTTATTACCAGGACGATGAAGTGATTGTCGCAACATCAGAAAGGCCTGCCATTCAAACTGCATTTAATGTTCCTGTGGATAAAATAAAAGAAATTAAGCCGGGTCATGCACTCATCATTAAAAAGAATGGTTCATCTGCAGAGTTTCAGTTTAAAAAACCGGTTGAAAAAAAATCATGTTCATTTGAGCGGATTTATTTTTCCCGGGGAACAGATAAAGACATTTATAAGGAAAGAAAAAAACTGGGAAAACTACTTTCTCCGGCTATATTAAAAACCATTGATTTTGATCTGGATAATACTGTTTTTTCATATATCCCAAACACGGCAGCAGTTGCATTCAGAGGGCTTGCTGAGGAGCTCGATCAATTTTGTAATACCATTAAGAAAGATAAAATACTCACTTTAGGTAGTAGTGCAACCTCTCAACAACTTGATAAGATTTTTTGTCTAAAGCCTCGAATTGAAAAAATTGCTGTCAAGGATGTCAAGCTTAGAACATTTATAACACAGGATACACAACGAGATGATCTGGTGAGCCATGTTTATGATGTGACCTATGGAATAGTCAACAAAGGTGTTGACAACCTGGTTGTTTTGGATGATTCTATTGTGCGGGGAACTACTCTAAAACAAAGCATTATTAAAATACTTGATCGGCTTGGACCTAAAAATATCATTGTAGCTTCATCTGCTCCCCAAATTCGTTATCCTGACTGTTACGGTATTGACATGGCTAAATTAAATGACTTTATTGCTTTTAGGGCAACCATTGAATTACTAAAAGAAACGGGTAGAGAGGATATAATCAATAAAGTTTATAAAAAGTCAAAAGACCAGGAACATAAACCTAAAGAGGAAATTATAAATTATGTAAAAGATATATATCGACCATTTTCTCCGGAAGAAATATCAGACAAAATAGCTCAGCTAATTACGGCTAGCAATATAAAAGCAAGGGTTAAGGTTATTTATCAAACCATTGAGGATTTGCACGATGCCATTCCAGATCATTTGGGAGATTGGTATTTCACAGGAAACTATCCTACACCAGGAGGAAACAAGGTGGTTAACAAGTCATTTATCAATTATATCGAAGGCCGTGATGAAAGGGCTTACTAATTGTGAATTTGATTTTTTATCCTGATTCAGGAATTCCTTTTGTTAAATTCCGTATTTATTTTTACCGCAATATCAATAAATTGCTCCTTGGTTAATTTTACTTTAGGGTTATTGAAATTAATCTCATTTCCGGTACCCTGTAATGGGATTAAATGAACATGAGCATGGGGAACATCCAATCCATAAACAACGACACCCAGGCGCTTGCAAGTAATAACCATTTCAATGGCAGCAGAGACTTTTTTTGTAAATTCAAATAACTTATTATAAGTATCATTATCGAGATCAAAAATATAATCAACCTCTTTTTTTGGCACTACCAGAGTATGTCCGAGAGCAAGTGGATTTATGTCGAGAAAAGCATAATTATTTTCATCCTCAGCAATTTTATATGAGGGTATTTCGCCATTAATAATTTTTGAAAATATACTTGCCATGATATCCGTTTTTTATCTGGAAATTTCTATGATTTCAAAAGGAATAACACCAGCCGGAACTTTAATTTCAACAGTTTCCCCCATTTCTTTTCCCAATAGTCCCCTGGCAATAGGTGAGGTAACTGAAATTTTACCAGCTTTTAAATCTGCCTCCTGCTCAGGAACAAGTGTATATTTCATTTTTGCATTATTTTTCAGGTTTTTGATCGTTACAATTGAAAAAAGTAATACTTTGGATGTATCCAATTTTGACTCGTCAATCACTCTTGCGGTTTGGATAACATCCTGCAGTTTAGCGATCTTAAGCTCAAGCATTCCCTGGGCCTCTTTTGCCGCAGAATATTCAGCATTTTCAGATAAGTCTCCTTTATCCCTGGCTTCTGCAATTTGTTTAGAAATTGAAGGTCTTTCAATCTTTTCGAGACGCACCAATTCTTCTTTTAATTTCTGTAAGCCTTCTTCCGAGTAATAACTAATTTTTGCCATATTCAGCAAATTTTAAAAAGTGAAAAAGACCCTCATTAAAAGGGTCTTTAAATAAAAAAATATTTTTTATAAAAAAGGTAGACTATATGCTACAGGGTAAATCTTATCCCAATAGAATGCACATTGCTAAAGTTATCCATAGGTCTGAAAGCATAATCAATAGCAAATACGGAATTTGATTCCTTTTTCAATGGTACTTGTACAGTAAAACCAGCATTTATCCCTCTATCAGCATTTGTTCTGGTTGGGTCTGTAACGGGTTTATTAATTCCCTCTTCATAGGCATATCCAGCCCTCAGGAGGACATAATCTTTGAATGAAAATTCACCACCAAGGATAAACTGATCTTTTTTAAACGAATTGGAAACAAAATTACCTGCAAGTGTAAAACTGAAAGCGTCACTGAATAAGAAATCATAAGATGCGCCTATTTGTAACTGCGTTGGCAATTCAAAGGCAGCTCCTCTTTGAGTAGTAGTAAACTGGTTGCTATTATTTGGAACAAATGTTTGTAACGAATATCCATCACCAGAAAATTTCATTTTATCCCCAACATTACGTAAGGAAATTCCAAATTTAATCTGTTCCTGCTCACCAGTTATATATTGGATACCAGCATCAATGGCTATACCAAGCGCTGAAGCATCAGCAATGGATTCAGAAATGATTTTAATATTTACTCCACCATAGATACTATTTGAAAATGCTTTTGCGTATCCAAGGTTAATATTAAGATACCTCGGTGCAAACTTTCCAATTCCACCATCCGGCAAATCAATGGTTGTGATTTCTATTTCACCAAAATTTAAGGTGACAAAACTAAGTCCAATTACTCCGGATTCACCAACTCGAGCAGCCAAACCAAAACTCATCAATTTGATATCTGCTCCACTCATCCAGTCGGTATAGGAAAAAATCATCTCTGTTTTAGGTGTATGTGCCAAACCGGCAATGTTATTATACATACCCTCAACTCCAACAACACAAGCATTATTGGCACCTCCCCATCCTGAGCTTCGGGCCCACGGGTTTATAAGTAACTCATCGGCACCTGCCTGCCCTACTCTGTCCTTATTACCTGCATTAACTTTATTTACAGGAAACACTATTATTCCTACAAAAAATAGCGCAACCAAGTATTTGTAAAAGTTTTTCATGCTATAGTATTTTTTTGTTTTTATAACCATTTTCCACACTCTTAGAATTCTTTAAAATCTTCAACTCTGAGGGAGCCAAACCATTTAACTATACGCTCCTCATTTGTTCTTTGATCTTTAACATGAATGATATATACACCTCCTGCTATAGGAATTCCTGCGTGATTTTTCAGATCCCAATTAACAAATGTAATCGGGCTATCTTTTGTTAATTTACGAATAAGTGTTCCACTTACATTATAGATAGAAATGGTACATGTTTCTGGTAAATTAGTAATTTTGACCAAATTTTGTAGAGGAACTTCTTCATATCCCGATCCCACAGCAAATGCATAGTAGGGATTTGGAACCACTTTAATCAGGTCCAGATCACTAATTTCCTTATCTGTATCATTATATGCAGTAGCAATACTTTCTGTTGAAAATTCATACATCGGGAAATGATTATTCAAACTATTCTCGTTACTTAACGGTTGAGAATAATATCTGTCATGTGGTTTAGCAATGCGAATTTTTACTGTTGCTTCGTTTGACAACCACTCCTGATTTGCCACAGAAAGAGGAATTCCAACATACATGGCTGTTGAATATACATATGGCATGTAAATATTTTCAAATCCCTCAGGAATAGTATCTATAGCTGTTTTAATAGCATATCCGGCATCATATGCTGGAAAACTATAACTAACATTTATACCTGCACCGAAATTATCATCAATTTCACGACTTGACATTACATAAATATAATGCTTACCTCCAAATAATATATTTCCTGCTGGAATTGAAGTCCAATTCGGAGAAGGATTAAATAACATGTCTCGTCCATTTTCACCAGCAAGCCATGAGTCTTCACCAAACATCATATTCATCCGTTCACCTGTTTCTAAATTTATAACATAACCAGGGAACCAACTCATACCATAAGCAGAGATGTAATTTGGATCAGCAGGATCCAAAGAAGCGTCTGTTTGTACTGGCCATCCGGATGAATTACCATCTTTATCTACAGAGGCTGCTTGTCTCAAGAAAAACTTTTCTGCACCATTTTCAGTTAAAAGAGGATTGGAGTTCATTTCGATCACAGGACAGCGTGTCCATTTTGACTTATCGGGTGTAAAAACAAGATCAATACTTGCAAGACCGCTTAAGCCTACTCCTTTAGTTTTAGAAAGATTGTTATATACAGGAGCGGCACCCGCAGGATCCTGGCTTTCCATTGCACACATGAAATAAGGAGCAAATGTTCCATTTAACACTGTTTCATAAGCCTCAATCGGATCATGGGCAGTCAGCTGGGACCTCCAGTCATCTCCTATAGTTTGGGTAAAGTTTGTTCCTGACCGGATCCAGTTAAATGGGCCAGCACCATCAAAATTTGTTACACCAGTTAGCCATTGTCTTGAGCTATCGGCATATTCTATACTGGAAGTTAATAGTCCATTATTATCGGCAACCATCAAATTAACTGCTACATATGAAGTTCCATCTGGGGAAACTTCTAATTTTTGACCAATTTTATACAATCCAGGATAGAATACCGGACCAAAGTTTATTGAAATTCCCAGTTCGGGGAAAAGCTGTTCAAAGGTCTGGCTTGTAGGCACATCAGAAATATACTTTCTGCCAGTTTCATTTTCTTGCAAGTACCATTTCTGAACACCCTTAACACCAGCAGTATCTCCTCCAGCTTCCGCTGTCTCATCTCCGGTTACATCATAAAAAGTATACCAGGTCCATACAGTATCAAATTTTAAACTATAAGTTGAATTCTTAACATTTAACGGATCAACAACCTGAATGTCTACAGGCCCGTAACCTTCACGATATATGGGATTATAAACAATCGGATAATTAGGATCTCCATATTTAATGGTATCTCCATTTGCTGTCACTCCCGCAGGTGGTTTACTTAAAAGTTCATCTCTACTTTCGTCAGATAACTCTAATACCTGTCCACCATTTCCCTGTCCTTCAACACGTTTAATTTTAGGACCATCACCATAAGCAGAGTTGGCAATTATTCCATTAACAGGAATGTGTGGGATGCCCGTATATAATTGAATATTTTTCCGGCCAGAGAGATATGGTTGCTTTTGTCCATTAAGCGCAGTAGGATCTGTTGGATCATATGTTTTGTAGTTATTATACCCGTACGCAATTGCACTGTAGTAATATTGCTTATTATTTACTAGTGCCCTGTCTCCTGTAGCGAACATATCTTCTGTCAGTCTGAATGAATGCGAAACTCCATTATCGCCACCATCTACTTCAATTACAGGGACATTGCCTCCAATAGCTCTGTCATATTTATAATTTACCAGCTTTCCAACTCTGTTTTTAATATCATATTGAGCCACCAATCGAGCTTTGTTCGGATCATATCGACTGTCTGCAAGCGTAACTGTAGCATCGCTCAGCTGAAATATTTGATAGCCTTCAAAATTATAATAAGCATCAAATTCGTAAGGGGTTCCAAGTAAAGAATCTGGTGTAAGAGCCTTAATCTGAGGATCAAGTTCTTTATACGATTCATTATAATTATTAGATGAAGGGCTGTTGGTAATATATATAAGAATTTCTCTATTATTTTCTTTAATAGTTAAATCCGGGGCATCAGGACCATCAATTACTTTAAAACAGTTTTCGAACAAAGCCTGACATTTATCATCAACAATTCTTAATAGCTCAACGGAGGCCCATGGTCCTCCAGCAATAGCCCTGGCCCATGGAATTCCAACTGTTATGTAATTTACAGCTCCTGGTTTTAATGTAAAAGGACCAGCCGACTGCATAAACCGACGATCAAATACTGCATTTCCTGCAGTTTCTTCTGTCCAGTAAAATCCGTTGGTATTGTATCCCCCATTAGGTGGGCTACCAGCGGTTCCCCAGTTACATGGGTCCGAATCACCTGGAAACATAAAATCACATTCAGGACCTACAGCACCACCAGCAACATTATAAGCATTCCCACCATAAAGCATACGCTGGTTGTTCTTCCATACCCCCCTAAGAAACTGATAATGTTCTGCGGCATTATCCGGATCAGAAACGTCATCGATTCCACCATTATTATGGTAGACAAATCTTCTCATACCATATCGCTCATCATCTGGAATCCCATTTCCAAAGTTAATTCCATTTATCGCCTCCGATTGAACTTTAAAAACAGCAGATGTATCATTATTAGGTCCAAATGTTAACTCAATCTCAGATCCATTAGCACTTACTATTTGGCAATCGCCCCTGTATGAAGGGCCAAGCAAACCGTCACCCGTATAAGAGGGATTATCACAATCATCTGGATCCATGTAAGGCCCCTGGAAAAAGTCAACACCAACGGCTGGAGGTTGATCTCCATATGCCTCAGGTCCTCCCTCATCAGTAGGTAATCCATTGTAGCAATACCCTAATCCCCTCTCAACATCACAACCAACATAATCGTCCCATGCATAACCAAGGTCAGTATCAACCCAGGGGCTAAAATAAGTTTGTGTAAGCTCATATGTTGAACGGTTAATGATCTCATAACTATAAAAAGTCATGTTGTTTATTTCATCATTGGTTGAAAAACCGAAAGCCTGGGCTCTGATTTCCATACCAATGGCAGCACCATCAGTTTCAGTATGGATATTTCCCTTATCATTAAAGATCCACCAAAGGGTTTCGTCACCCTTTAGAACCTGATCTACCAGTATACCGCCAAAATAATTTACATAAAGCTCTGATTCCATTGTTGGTGTAGGAACATAAGTTGGGTCTCCCGTATAATTCAAAGGACATAACTCATTGGATAAATCATAATATGGGTAATCACCCCTGGTGGGATCATAAAAACCATCATTATCTGCGTCTTTAAAAGGAGCCAGATAATAACTTTGTCCTAAAGAAAGATCACCATGCGCAGGATATTCAAAAAATGACTCCGGAATTTGATATTCCGGATCTGGAATAAAAGCACCTGTTTCAGGATCAGTATGCTGTACAAATAAATCAACTTCCGCCCGATTGATCAAGAAAAACCTATCATACTCATTACAAACATCATCCTCTATTGATGCTGTTCCATCAATGGTAAGCGGGCCTGTCCAATAGTCCTGTCCTGACTGGCGATAGCGTAGGGCGGCTAATTTTAACTGGTTATTGATATCCAATCCCCCAATCCATAACGAACCGGAAAACATGGATGTCGCTGAACCATTAGCAGGAACATAATACTGTGATCCGATACCTCCAGGTAAATCCCACCACATATCACCTCCGGTATTAATTCGGGCTCTCACATTATTAACATGCAAAAACTGGAAACCTGCAGGAGCACTACAACCAGCCGCAGTTGATTTAATGCTCTCCGAGCTTTTAAAATTGCCGAATACAGACTCTTCTGAAAAACCCGGTAATGTAACCGTCAAACACAAGAGCGAAACAAGCAGAATTCGGATTATATTTTTCATAATATGTATAATTTATTATTCTTTGTAATCAGTATTAAATTAGTTTTTTATTAGAAGTTAAATTGAACACCAATACGTATTTGTCTGGGAGAACTATAATGCCATGGAACATCAATTCTGTATGCATAAAGATCTCTATAAGATTGCGGATCAATTTGAGAATTAATCTCCCGTTGCCATTCAGCAGCTGCTAGATATCCATCGTCATCTGGATTCCCGGTTGCAGCATATACTCCAAGAATGTTCGTTGTATTAAATAGGTTTAATATTTGCAAATAAATATCAAAATAGGTTCTTTTATCGCCTTTTCCCCAATTAGGATGAAATTCTTTATCCAGCCTCATGTCAACCCTGAACTGCCATGGTAAACGTGAACCATTAATTGTACCTTTTAATACCTGGGTTCCGCCAGAATTATAGGCAAGGATATTTTCCTGTGCGGTATACGGCGTACCTGAACCACCAGTTATAGTAAAGTTAACACCAGTGTTACTTAACCACTGAACTGCTTTTTCGTTTTCTGTTCCCTTTTTCCTCAAGGATGTAGGGCCGTTATAATTTTTGCCTTCTCCAAATCGATAATCAAGAGAGATATTAAAGTTATGCCTCCTGTCCCAGTTTAAGGGATTAGTAGTCCGCAAATTAGGTAAGCCCGAAGCAACAAGAGCAGCGGCAGTTGTAGCGTCTGAACCAGTTCCATCAGCAAACTGTAAGGTATAACTTGCATTTAGCCTGGTATTACTGTTTAATCTTCGTAAGTCATAAGTAACCGTTAACCCCTTTACTGTACCAAAGTCAATGTTATTATAAGAGGTATAATCTCTTGGATAAGCACCATTATATCTATACACCTGAATGTCATCACGCATCTCTCTGTAAAAAATAGCCAGTCTTAAGGATGATTTGTTAGATAACTTTTGCTGAAATCCCAATTCATAGTCAATTGTTTTTGTTGGATATAGAGATGGATTATCAATTCTTCCTCCAATGCTATTAATAAAGTAGTAGGATGAAGGATTAAACTTTTGATTACCAAGTGGACGTTGCGTTAACACATCATAATGAGCAAAAAACAATGCTTCATCAGAAATTGGGAACGAAAAGGATATCCTTGGCATAACACTCCACTGAGGTTCATAATCCTTAAAAGCATTGGAACTAACATTTTCCTGACCCGGATCAATCAAGTATGGAGAAATTCCAGAACCCCTGTCAAGAACAGAGATATCCTGAATTTCAACACCCTGGCTATTAAACCATGTGGCATCATCTCTATATCCTGTAATTTCAGTTGGGCTATTAACATTGTCAACATAAATAACATAATCGTCTCCCATATTATCAGGATGTGACTCAAATACTCCACCAACAGGAGGTGCATCTTTTACAGTATATGCAGGATAAAATAAAAATGGATCTTTTAAAACCGGCTGGTTGCCATCAAACCTGTCAACTCTCAATCCGATATTAAAAATAAGGTCTTTAAAGGCAAATTTATCCTGAATATAACCTGCCATGTAAATGGGCTCATAAGCAGGAATAGGACGAGCATAATCACCATTATCATCCAACTCTGTAAAGAAGTCATCAATACTAGGGCTGGTATTCGTTACATTTCCTTTATAATCATATCCATAATAATAAGCCACATACTGACCATCATTAAGCAACTCATCAGCACTGAACATGTCCAGTGAATATAAATCACCTTCTATTTTCTTTGAATGAAGATATCCGTCCTTGTCATAATACAGGATTGTATTATTATCCATATCGTATGAATCTACCAGAATAAAATCAAGTCCTTTTTCATCCAGTCCCAACTTATTCCTCAAGCTCTTATCAAATCTAAACTGAGAAGGTTCGTCATACTTCCTGTAATAATATATTGAATCGCCAGCAATTTTATCCATTTGGGGATTATCTATATCAAGTTCCCTGATATGAAAGTTTGTCAATCCCCGCATCCGTGTCCATAATTCAGGAGCGTCATAACTCAAATATCTTTCTGTTCGCTGATCATACAAAAATCCAAAT
>DAOVYU010000392.1 GCA_030635465.1 Bacteroidales bacterium
ATTATCAGAAATATGTAAAAATCCTCCGCCAGTCAGATAATCACGTAGGTTTTTAATGTCTTGATTGGAAAATACTACATTTCCATGTCCGGTCATATGTACCAATGGATAATTGAATATTTCGGGACTTCCAACATCAACTGTAGCAGGTTCCGGATCAATGTTAGTGTTTAGGTTGTCATTGCAAAATCTGATCAGATTGGATAAAGCTGTTGGGTTCGCATACCAGTCACCACCACCAGCATATTTTAATACTGCCAGTTGAACTGAATACTGACTAAACCCTGCAATACTCCAAAACAATAAAACAAAAAATAACACTCCTTTATACATAAAATAATTTTTTACTGACCAATTATATCTTTTGATCATTGGCCTTTTGCTTATTATTACATTTATTCATTTTCTCAATAACTCTTCACTCATTCACTAGATTTACCGTATGGCATACCACAACTGCAGCAGTTTCAGTACGCAAACGACTTGGACCTAACCTAATAGGTTCATACCCATAATTAATAGCAGTTTCTACTTCATCAGGACTGAAATCACCTTCAGGCCCTATCAGAACAATTACATCTTTCCCTTTGGTGTATTTATCCTTCAGATGATGTGTGTATGTTTCACTACAATATGCAATGAACTTCTGGTCTGCTTCAGTTGTTTGTGTAAATTTTTCAAAACTCATCATTTCATTTAATTTAGGATGATAAGCTTTTAATGATTGCTTCATTGCTGCAGTTATTACCTTATTGAGCCTTTCAGGTTTTATGATTTTTCTTTCCGAATGCGTACACAATAAAGGTGTTATGTCACCAATGCCAATTTCAGTTGATTTTTCTAAAAACCATTCAAAACGGTTAATGTTTTTAGTTGGAGCAACCGCCAAATGAATGTTGAAATCCCTTTTCCCAACTTCTTGTTGAGTTTCGACGATATTGATGATGCATTTTTTTGGATGATCAATGACTATTTCTGCTTTGTGAAGATATCCTTTGCCATTTGTCAAATAAATGATATCACCTTGTTTTAATCGCAATACTTTAATACAATGTGCCGATTCCTCAGGGGGTAATAATTGTATGTCAGTTGTTATATCTGGAATATAAAATAAATGCATAAACCAATTTAATTGCGATTAAAGATTATGAATTTTTTAGTTTTAGTATAATATTCAGCTTTAACAGAACAATAATAAATACCATCTTTTAATAATTGATTCGAAGTTGTTTTTAAATCCCAATTCAGTTTGTGGCTTCCAACATTAAAGTTTTTTCTGACAAGGGTTTTTTGCTTTTTACCTGATTGATCTATTATCTCAATTGTGACAAAAGAATCATTTACCAAATCAAATTCAATAGTAATAAAATCACTGGCTGGATTTGGAAATATTCGCAAAGGCCGGATCTTCTCATCTGAAGATTCATTTGTTCCAGCATACCAGCTATAGAATTGTAAAACCTTCCGAACAAGCATGTTATTATAATCAGTTACAACAAATTCTAATTCAATCCCATTGTAATAATTTTCAGGAGTACCGTAAAATAATCCGTTTTCGTCCAATTTCATTTCGTATGGTAAAATTTCAGGAGTAAATTGAATATTATCACCAATTTGATAACTATTGTTTTCAAATTCAGCATAATGGTAGTTAATATCATCTCCCATTGATATTCCTGAGGACCAGTATTCTTTGGGGATAATTTCATTTTGACCATAATAAAATTCAATGTTTCCAGTGGGATATAGAATCATGGAAAAGTTAACTGTCGATGTATCAGGCTTTATATTGGTTAGCTGCCAGCGAAATGCAGCAACATTTTCATCTCCACTGTACCAAATACCATCACCATTTGTACTGTCAGTTAAAAAATTCCTACACAATAAAGGTGCAAGGATTTTTGTTTTCCGAATCATTAGATTTGGATCAAATAAATAAGGCCAGGGATAAGTTTGTACATCAAACATAATAAATCCTTCGGTATGAATATAAAGTGTGTCAAAGAACTCCCCATGGAATGGAAAAGAAAAATCAATCTTTTGTTCAGCAATTCCTCTGATTGTATCAGACATTTCAAGCTCTGGACCATTGATCTGTGGAAAATATCCCCATCCATTTACAATATTATAATGCTGGCCGAGATTCCATTTGTAGGGAGGAGAGCCACCAGACACTTCCAATTGTTTAGAATACGCTTCATTAACAAGGGCAACTGGTAATTCTTCAGTTTCAATGAATAATTGGTTAAAATTTAAATTAAGAACTAATCCCAAAGAAGTTATAGAATCGTGATTAATTGGGATATTGGATTGAGGATAATGATATTCAATAAAATCATCTGTATAATCCATTATTGAAAAATTGACAATTTCGCCGGTTCCCATATTTGTTGGATCATCCTCAATTACCTGAAGAAAAAACTTTACAGTTTCACCGGATTGAATTTCTCCCAACAATGGAGTCACATCCAGGCCAAATTCAATTGTTTTGTTCGTGTCAGATGTGTTTCCACCCTGCATAAATTGATTTCCGCCTTGAAAGTCGAATATAGGAAATCCCAGCACGGTTTCAGGTAACTCATCTTCTGGATTTTTGGATACACCAGCCTGAACTTTTATTTTATTACGGGATGTATGTTTGATAGCAATTTTATAAGTTAATTCAGGAGTATAATTTTCTTTGACCTTCACAACATGCACTGCATTATTCCATATGCCTCCATTCCCAG
>DAOVYU010000005.1 GCA_030635465.1 Bacteroidales bacterium
AACAGGCTCTATGGGCTTATTTGCTTTGTCAGTTTTTACAGCTGCAATTTTCTCAATTACATCAAGTCCGTCAATTACTTCGCCAAATACTGTATAGCCCCCATCCAGATGCGGAGTTCCGCCTACAGTAGTATAGGTTTCAATTTGTTCATTGGTATAAGTAATACCAGTTCGGCGTGAATAACTATCAAGCGTTTCAAAAGTTGTTACCTGTCCCTGAACAATATAAAATTGAGAACCGGAGGAGGCTTTTTGAGGATTTACCTGATCGCCTTGTCTGGCAGCAGCCAATGCACCATATTTATGGTATTTTCCATCAACAAATTCAGCTGGTACAGTATAGCCAGGATCTAAACGACCGTCAGCATTTTGACCACCCTGAATCATAAAATTTCTTATTATTCTGTGAAATGGAGAATTTTCAAACCATCCCTCATTCACCAGTTTTACAAAATTATCTCTGTGCTGTGGAGTTTCGTTGTATAAAATAGCTGTCATGTCACCAAAGTCAGTATGAATTAAAATTTTAACCTGCTTTGCATCTTGTGAAAAAAGAGAGGCTGTTAAAAAAACATTAACCAATAATGTCAATAAGAATGCTTTCTTCATATTATCTGTTTTTTTTATAATTAATTTATTATTAGAGGGCGGCAAAAATACTAAATAAAACTTTATAATATTTGTGTGGTGTTTTGGGGTGAACTTGTCTATTTGTGGTTTCTTTTGATAAGAAAACACTTTCTACATAAAGGAACATATCTGTCTGTTTCTCCCAATAAAACAAGGTTGTCATCCTCAATTAAACGATGAGAATATTGTGCAAGATTGCCACATTCAATACAAATTGCATGAACTTTTGTTACATATTCAGCAGTTGACATTATTGATGGAATGGGACCAAAAGGCTGACCCTTAAAATCCATATCCAAACCTGCAACAATTACCCTTATGCCATCATTAGCCAGAATATTACAAACAGCAGCAAGTTCGTTGTCAAAAAATTGTGCTTCATCTATGCCCACAACATCTACATCAAAAGCTAATAAAATAATTTGAGAAGCAGCTTGAACAGGAGTTGATTTGATAGCTGTTTCGTTATGCGATACCACATTCTCCTCGTCATAACGTGTATCAACAGCTGGTTTAAATATCTCAACACGTTGACGGGCAATTTTAGCCCTGTTTAATCTTCGGATCAATTCTTCTGTTTTACCTGAAAACATGGATCCGCAAATTACTTCGATCCAGCCTCCACCCCTAGGTTGTTTTGTGGTATTCTCCAAAAACATGAATGCCGCTTGTTTTAATTTTTATAATTTTACAAAGTTACGCAATTGCTTAATTGATTTTGAAATTCGAATTAAACTTTAAATAATGAACAACGGGCTTGCTAATCATTCGATCCAGAAACTATTGAAGGAGTTACAGTATTTAGTGAATGAGCTGAAAAATAATTCAGTCGGGATCTCTCAACTGGAGTTGGATTTAATGAAAGAAAAAATACGAGCGATTTATGACATTTTATGTGATGTTAAAATTAAAAATGCTCCAATTCCAAATAAAGAGGATGAGACAATAGCTCAACCCATACTTGACATGGAACCTCTCCGGGAGAAGAAAGAAACACCAGAAGCTACACCTGGGTCTGCTATGGATATTGAGGCGGAAGCTGAAATAGCAGATAAGAATACAGCAACAAGTCATAATATTGAAAAGGATCAACCACTCCCATCGTCCGAACCAACCTTGAGCTTGTTTGAGGAGCAAGTGACAAATACAGATGATAATGAGACAAAATCAGTTGTTGAAAAAATTGCTGAAGAGAGGCCTGTTGAGTCCATTGGTGAGGTTATCCAAAGTAAAAGAATTGTCAATCTAAAACTGGCAATTGGTATCAATGAAAAGTTTTTCTTTTTAAATGAGTTGTTTGAAGGAAAAATGAATGAATACAATGATGCTATAGAAGAGCTGGATCAAAAAGATACCTTTAAGGATGCTATAGTACACATCGAACTGTTGAAGGAAAATAAAAATTGGGATGAAGATTCGGAAGCATATGTTCAGCTCAAAGGATTTCTGGAAAGAAAATTTAATTAAACGAAGTGAAAAAGGTTCTGTTATTTTTTGTTTTGATACTATTTACGGTTCTTTTATCAGCCCAGGATAAGGATTTCGCCCGAGAAATAATTGATACCTTAACTTCTCCTGCAATGCATGGAAGGGGGTATGTGAAAAATGGAGATCAAATTGCAGCAAATTTTATTGGTTCACAATTTGAAAAATTTGAATTGAAAACTTTTGGCAATAACTATTTCCAGCCATTTAGTATTTCAATAAATACATTTCCTGACACATTAGAAGTGTATGTCGATAATCATTCACTGGTTCCCGGTAAAGATTTTGTGATTTCCTCCTCCTCACCTGCAACATCGGGAACATATAACTTGGTCTGGGCATTGGCAGATGATGGTAAAATGCAGATGGAAAGGATTCTCCTAAATGAAAAAACCTCTAACGATGTATTCATTACCGGGATTAATTTAAAAGCATTTAAAGAGGTTGACTCTTTGCCACTAAGTGGATTGATAAACTTAGTTGATAACAAAATATGGTGGCATGTATCAGATGGTTATAGGGTGAAAAACTATTTTCATTTGCAAATTGAAAGGGACAAGATGCCAAAAGGTGCAAAAACAATTACTGTACATGCCCAAAGTAAGTTTATAGAAAATTACCAGACTCAAAATGTAATTGGATGGATAAAAGGTAAAATCTGGCCTGACAGTTTTTATGTTTTTACCGCACATTATGACCATCTTGGGCAGATGGGGCCTGATGTATATTTCCCAGGGGCGAATGATAATGCCAGTGGAACTGCTATGATAATTGATATGGCTCGTTTTTATTCGGATCCGGATAATCAACCTGATTATTCCATTGCTTTTATGGCATTCAGTGCCGAGGAAGCAGGTTTGAAAGGATCATCATACTATGCTAACAACCCACTTTTTCCTCTTGATAAAATTAAATTTCTGATCAACCTTGACATGGTTGGCTCGGGTAGTGAAGGTATTAAGGTTGTCAATGGAACAATATTTAAAAATGAATTTGATAAGCTGGTTCAATTAAATAATGACCATCAATTTATTAATTCAGTTAATAAGCGGGGAGAGGCCGCCAATAGTGACCATTATCCTTTTTATGCAAAAGGGGTTCCTTCTTTTTTTATTTATACTTTAGGTGATGAATGCAAAGAATACCATAATATATATGATATCTCAGAAAATGTTCCATTAACGGAATATGAAGATTTATTTAAATTGTTAACCAGTTTCATAAATGCTTACTAAGCAAAATGAAAAGACCGTTAATATTTTGGAATGCTTATAGGTGATCGTACTAAGTTGAATTAATTCCATAACATCGTCATTATGTCAAAACTTTATATAGTCCCTACACCCATTGGCAACCTGGAGGATATAACCTTAAGGGCGATTCGAATATTAAAAGAGGCTGATTTGATTTTGGCTGAAGATACCAGGCAAACTACTAAATTGTTAAATCATTATGAAGTTAAAACCAGGATGAGATCCCATCATCAATTTAATGAACATAAAACAATCAATGGAATTGTTAACCAGTTGATGTCTGGTGAGCAAATAGCCCTGGTAAGTGACGCCGGAACACCTGGGATATCTGATCCCGGATTTCTATTAATACGTGCTTGCGTTCAAAATAAAATCGAAATAGAATGTTTGCCCGGTGCTACTGCATTTATTCCTGCTCTTGTTAATTCGGGCCTACCAACCGACCATTTTATATTTGAAGGTTTTTTGCCTCCAAAAAAAGGACGGAAAACAAGATTGGAAAAACTGGCTCAAGAGCCTTATACTATAATTTTATATGAATCTCCTTTCAGGTTGTTAAAAACATTAAAGCAGCTGAATGAATACTTTGGTGATGAGCGGCAGGTTGCTGTTTCTCGTGAACTGACAAAAATTCATGAAGAAACAAAAAGAGGAGCAATTTCTGATGTGATTAATTATTATGAAAATCAAACAATAAAAGGGGAGATTGTAATAATTATCAGTGGGAAAAAATAATTCTTTGTTCGATTGCGAACAAATCTGTCATTGTCCCGAACACCTTTTAATTTCTCAAGATCAACCCCGCCCAATCTAAGTTGCTATTAATCAGGAACGTGTTGATTTTGGCATGTGGTTGGCACACAATATAGTCAATTACAATTTAAACCATGAGAACTTTTTTAAGTCAAATGAAAACGAACATTCTTACCTTTTAACTACCATAAAGGTTTATGTTGGATTTGGCAACGTGCTTCAGGGTCCCGCAAACGGCGGGACCCTTTTTTTATTAATTTAGGTTATATTCGCAAATGAAATTTTTCTATTCATGAATCAAAAGAAGAATAAAGGATCTAAAGAGTCGTTCAATTTTGATTTGTTTTTACCTGAGTTTTTATCTCAGCAGGAATTGAAATTATTTTCATCACAAATACCTGCAGGCTTTCCTTCTCCTGCTGAGGATTTTCTTGAAAAAAGACTCGACCTAAATGAATATTTAATAAAAAACAAATCTGCAACTTTTCTCATTAAGGTATATGGAGACTCTATGATGAATGCAGGAATCTTTGATGGAGATATGCTGGTTATCGATAGGTCTGTTCAGCCTTCCAGTGGTAAAATTATTTTGGGAGTGTTAAATGGTGAGTTCACGGTTAAAAGAATGGAAAAAAGAAGAAACAAGCTGTTTTTAGTCCCTGAAAACAAAAAATTCGATTCAATCGAGATTACTAATGAGATGGATTTTAAAATATGGGGCGTCGTGACTTTTGCCATTCATAAGACATAAAAAAGGATGGCCTGTTAATAACAAACCACCCATGAGAAAATTTACCCTATTAAAGTTCTTCAAATCAACTTTATGTAATCAGAACCCATATGTTGATTACTTAAACATGAATATGGTCTAATTGTTTAATAAAAAAAGAATTATTTGAAATTATTTATGAAAAGATTCCAATTAAGGAGTATTATACACATGTAATTGTATGCCATTGTATTCGGTAAGATATTGTTTAAGTGCTAGTGTGGTAGGGCCACCAACAGGCATACCATCTAGAATATTATATGTCGACATACAGCAAGAATCAACAAGCAATATACCTGATGCATCAACCTGGATTTTTGCACACTCTTCTGCCGGATCATAGGGACATGTCATTTCATAAGCATTAAAAGTAAACTGATCAATCCGGTATATTAGCACCCCCCTGTAGCCTTCATAATCATATATTTTCCAACCATTGGGTGGGATAAAATCAATTCCATCGGGTTGCAAATATAAATTTACATATACATTGGGTATATCTTCATAGTTGTTATTTTTATCCTTATTGCATGACCACAATCCAACGATAGTAGAAATAGCGAAAACAAGATAAACAACTCTATTTTTTACTGTATACATATATTAATTTATGCAACAAAACTAATTATTAATTAATTTCGGCGGAGGAATAACGTTATAATTATAAATTTATTGAACAAAAGAAATTATTTTTTCCGCATGAAGTTTTGTAAATTTAAAGCCATTATAGTTTTAGCTTGCATCTTGTTTTTTGCAACTGGGTGCAGAATTTTTAAATCTAATAATCCACAAAAGAAGGCAGAAAAACAGCAGAATAAAGAGCTCAAAAAAGCTGAAAAAGGTCATGAAAAAGGTGTAAATCGGCAATATGATATACAATCGAAGCATACCAAGAAAAGAATGAAGAAGAATTTAAAGAAAGCCAAAAAAAGGAATAAAACGAAAAAAAGCAAATCAAAATGGAACTGCACATAGCAGAAATTCATGAAAAGATTAAAAATACATATTAATCACTGTCAATTACTTATCTTCATCGTAATTTCTCTTTTTAATAGTTCCGGATTTACTCAAGAACCCCAAAATGTTAAATTCGATAGATTGTTTTCCGAAAACATTAAATACGTTAAGGGCCTTTCGCAAAATTGGATTTATGATATTCACCAGGATTCATATGGATATATGTGGTTTGCCACATGGGATGGATTAAACAAGTTCGATGGTTATTATTTTACTATTTATAATGAAGCAGACGGGTTAAGTGATCATACTATTTATTGTATTCTGGAGGATGACTCAGGGCTGTTGTGGTTGGGCACAGGCAATGGTTTAAATCGATTCGATAGGAAAACTCAGCAGTTCACTCAATATACGGACTTGCCAGTTGATACCAATAACTTATTCCACAACCGAATTTTATCTCTTATCCAATCAAGGGATGGCTATATATGGCTGGGAACAGGAGCCGGATTGATCAGGTTTGATAAAAAAAAGGAAGTCTTCAAGCCTTATCTTTCAACCAGCCAGGAATATTATAGTCCAAGAAGTAACTATATTCTCAATTTGTTTGAAGATAATAATGGAATTATCTGGGTTGCTACATCCTATGGATTGGTAATTTTTAATCCGGCAACCGAAAGATCAACTAGATATTATCATATTCCTGGTGATTCAACAAGTATTAGTGACAATAATGTTAGGTGTATTCTTCAGGAGAAGTCTGGAAATTTTTGGGAAGGCACAAGAATGGGATTGAATTATTACGACACCACTTCGCAGAAAATCAAATATTATTTTAATGATCCAGACGACCCTTCAAGTATAAGTGGAAACTGGATTACAGTAGTCTATGAGGATCATAGTGGTCAGATCTGGGTAGGAACAGAAGCTGATGGGTTAAATTGGTACGACAGGCAAAACGATCGATTTATTCGGTATCACAACATTCTGAATGATAAAAAAAGTTTGAGTAACGATCGCGTATATTCAATTCTTGAAGACAGGTCGGGAAACCTTTGGGTTGGAACCTATCGTGGGGTGAACAGAATAAATAAATATGCAAATGACTTTGTGCATTGTTTACAAACAACCGATGACAATACCAGTTTAAATAACAATATCATCTGGTCATTTACGGAGGATAAAGACGGAAACTTATGGATAGCAACCTCCAGGGGAGTTAATATACAAGATAATAACACAAAGCTCTTTTCATATCTGGAGCATAATCCACTGGATAAAAACTCACTAGCAGGAAACGATGTCAGGACGTTATTATATACTCCCGATCTAAATTGTTTTTGGTTTGGTTACTGGGGGGCAGGAATCGACAAATACGACCTGGAAACAAAACGGATAACCCATTTTACATTTAATCCCAATAAAAATAGTATTAATGGAGATTATATCAACGACCTAATCTCTGACAAAAACGGTATGATTTGGATATCAACAGGCAGGGGTCTAAATCGGCTTAATCCATTTACAGGGCTATTCGAAAACTTTAAACACGACCCAAAAGATTTAAATAGCATAAGTAATGATATTACAATTTGTTTATTGGAAGATAGTAGGGGAAATATCTGGGTTGGAACCAATGATGGACTTAACAAGTATATTAATAAAGAAAACAAATTTATTAGGTATAAGCATAATCCTGATAATGTTAATTCCATAAGTAACAATTCTATTTTTTATATCCACGAAGATAAATCTGGAGTTATTTGGGTCGGTACATCAGGGGGTGGGATAAATAAAATAGATACTAATACAGAAATAATTAAATCGTATACTACTGACCAGGGACTTCCTAACAATGTTGTGTATGGTATATTGGATGATATTGAAGGGAATATTTGGATCAGTACCAATCTAGGTTTATCTAAACTATACGTAACTAATGAGCAATTTGTTAATTACGATGTAAAAGATGGTATTCAGAGTAATGAGTTTAATCTTGGGGCAAGTTACAGGTCAAAAGATGGTAAATTGTATTTTGGAGGAATGAACGGTTTTAATGTTTTTGATCCTTCAAAGATTAAAAATAATCCGAATAAACCGGTAGTTGTTATTTCTGCATTTCGAAAATTTAACGAACTTTTATCTGAAGAATATTTCGATGGAGATACCATTCGATTAAATTATGATGATAATTTTTTCTCGTTTGAAATATCTGCACTTGACTATACCAACCCCTCAAAGAATAAGTACCGTTATATGCTTGAAAAGGTTGACAATGAATGGATTTACACTGATGCCAATAACCGTTTGGCAGAATATAAAAAAGTACAGCCTGGAATTTATACTTTTAAAGCAAACGGGACAAATAACGATGGTATGTGGGGCGAAAAAGACATTGAATTAACCGTTGTTGTTACCCCCCCCTGGTATGCAACCTGGATTTTTAAGATACTAATCGCTATTCTGATAATTGCCACTGTTTGGATAATTTTTTATAGGCGATTTAAACGTGTAAGAGATAAACATAGAGTAGAAAAAAAGATGTTAGAGATTGAAAAGCAAAAATTTGACTTGGAACAAAAAGCACTTCGACTTCAAATGAATCCTCATTTTATTTTCAATTCACTAAATTCGATTCAAAGTTATATCATTACTCAAAACACAGACAAAGCGGTTCAATATCTTGCGAAGTTTTCACAATTAATGAGGCTTATATTGGCAAATTCATCATATAAGTATATTTCATTAAAAGAGGAGGTTAGGTCCATTCAGTATTATCTGGACCTGGAAAAACTAAGATTTGAAAATAAATTTAGTTATACACTTAAAGTAGATAAAAACATTGATCAGGAGTTTATTCAGATTCCGCCAATGATTGTTCAGCCATATATTGAAAATGCCATTATTCATGGATTACTTCACAAGTCAACAAAAGGCAGGCTTGAGATAGGCTTTAAATTAAAAAATGAGAGTGTAATCTGTACAGTATTAGATAATGGAGTTGGTAGAGTAAGATCAGGTGAGATTGATAAAGATTCTGGGATTAAAAGAAAGTCAAGGGGAATGCTCATTACTAAGGCCAGGCTTGAGATCTTAAACCGGCAAAGCGATGATCAGTTTTCGGTTTTGATAGATGATTTAAAAGATGCAAAAGGTGTTGCAAAAGGAACAAGGGTAACATTGAATATACATTATAAAGAGGATTAACAATTTTTGAGTCCAGTTTTGATAGTCAACTGATTACAAGAGCGTAAAAAGTTTTGTATGAATCAGTTTATAATGCTACTGGCTAGGCTCAATATCATAATAAAAGGAATATGTTAAGAGCTGTAATCGTTGAAGATGAATTACGGTCCAGGGAAACTTTATCCGGACTATTAAAACTTTATTGCAAAAACCTGGAAGTGGTTGGCATGGCAGAAAATGTACATGAGGGTAAAAAAGTTATCCAGCAGAAAAATCCGGATGTTGTTTTTCTGGATATTCAAATGCCCGATGGCAGTGGTTTCAAGTTGCTTGAACAAATTGAAAAGATTGAATTTGATGTAATTTTTACAACTGCATATGATCAATTTGCCATAAAAGCCATTAGGTATAGTGCCCTGGATTATTTGTTAAAACCTATTTTTCCTGATGATCTGGTAAATGCTGTGAATAAAGCAGAGAAAAATAAACGAAGCCAAAAATCAAATAGTAATATAAAGGTTTTGCTCGAGAACATAAACCGGCCCGCAGCAGAACCTCCTAAAATTATTTTATCCACATCTGAAAAAATCAACATTGTTAAAGTTGATGAAATTGTGAGGTGCGAATCAGATAATTATTATACAATGTTTTACTTTACAAACGAAAAAAAACTTCTAATATCAAAAACCCTAAAAGAGCAAGAAGAATTACTGAGTGAATATAATTTTATTCGACCACACAAGTCTCATCTGGTCAATGTAAAATACATTAAAAGCTATTTAAAAACAGATGGCGGTGTAATATTGATGGAAGATGGCAGCAAAGTCCCCGTTTCCAGGCGCAAAAAAGAACATATCATGGAAATAATAAATAATTTATAAATAGTCGCTCCTCCCACATTTAACTGTAAATTATTGCGATACCAACATAATTCATTTACCGAAAACTGATTCAATTCAACCGAAAACTGATTTTTTTGATGAAAAATAATATTTTATAGTATATTTACCCACTCTTTGGTGTAATATTAAATAATAAGATATTAAATGGAAGAATTATTACCTTTAATAATTGGCATTGTTTGGCTGATATATACAATCTATAATAAAGGTAAAAAGAAAGAGGCTAGAAAACGTCATTCTGAGGATAGTGAGGAAAAGACCCCCTCCTCTATTTTAGAGCAGATATTTACCAGAAATGAATCTTTTAAGCCGCAATCTTACGACGTTTATGATGAATCAGAAGATAGCCAGCGTGTTGAAGAATATGTGGAGGTTGCCCAAAAACAAGAAGAAGAAACCAGGCCATTTTTAAACAAGGAATTGGCTGATTTTGTACATGAAGGCCAGGTAGCAATAACACCTTCAGACGCCTATTTGATGGAACAAAATACAGATAAGGAAGATCAGGCTGAAAAGCTAGATTTTGATTTACGAAAGGCAATCATTTTTTCGGAGATATTAAACGCTCCTTACATTGGTTATAAATAAGCACTAAATTGGGGTTTAGGGCTAAAAAAATTTTGGACATTACATTTTTTTATTATTAACTTTACCCCCGTTTTGAAGCACAGTGCATAATCTGACATAAAATTATATGGTATGTTAAGAAATTTACTATTAACAATAGGGCTGGTTGTAGCCGCGAATTTGTTAGTCTTTTCACAACAGGGTACTCTTAAAGGAAAAATTATTGATAAAGATACCCAGGAACCCCTTCCTTTTGCGAACATTGTTATTGAGTTGGGGGGTGCCAATAAGGGGGGAACCCAATCAGATTTTGATGGAAACTACACCATCAAACCGATTCCTCCCGGAACATATGATTTAAGGGCCACATATGTTGGTTACAATACAATTCTTTTAAAGGGTGTTATTATTAATCCAGATGCCATCCGGTTTATTGATGTTGAGATGGAGTCAACTGCCGAACAGTTGCCTGAAATTGTGATATCTGATTATAGAATACCTCTAATAAATCCGGATGAGACAGTTTCCGGAGGAAGTGTTACTGCAGAAGAAATTCAAAAAATGCCTAACAGGAATGCAAATGCAATTGCTACAACGATAGGTGGAGTATTTTCTGAAGATGGAGAAAGGGGAAATGTAAGAGGTGCCAGGCAAGATCAAACAATTATGTATATTGATGGTATCAGGGTGCTTGGTTCATCAGCTCTTCCTGAGTCAGCTATTGAACAGGTCTCAGTATATTTGGGCGGTTTACCGGCTCAATATGGTGATGCCCGAGGCGGTATTATTAATGTAACCACAAAAGGACCTTCAGGAACTTTTGGTGCTGGATTTCAGCTTGAACAATCAGTTGATGGATATGGACACAGTAGGTTAGGATTTAACCTCATGGGGCCTATAATTAAAGGGAAGAGCCAGACCGGAACATCCCTGCTGGGGTTCTTTATATCGGGTGATGCCTTTTATAACGAAGACTCCAGGCCCACAGCTAATGGTGTATGGGTTGCAGATGATAACACCTTGAATAGCATCAGGGCAAACCCCCTGATCCCTTCTGGGCAAGAAGGTGCTACATATAGTAAAGGCGAATTTACAAGAAGTGAAAATTTGTATAATTCCAAGATTAATAAGAATATGTCCAGGTATGGTATAAATTTATCTGGAAAATTTGATTTAAAGCCCAGCAGAACTACAAACTTGACAATTGGTGGTCAGTTTAACTATGCCGATGGCCAAAATTATCAAAATGGATTTTTTAGTCAAACCATGTATAATTATGATAAAAACATATTTTTCTTAGATCAAACATGGAGAGTTTTTGGCCGCTTTACACAGCGCTTTGCCAATGATATCGAAAGCTCCTCTTTTGTTAAAAACATCTATTACAGCATCCAGTTTGACTATTCTGAAAGAAAAACACGCACCATGGATCCGGATCACAATGAGGATCTCTTTAAATATGGATATTTAGGTGATTATACCACTTATAAGATTCCTACGTATGCACTGGTTGACGAAATCACAATAAACAATAATGTTTATGAGAATGTTTGGGTATTAGATAGTTGGGATTTTGATACAGCCTATGTATTTGATGCCAGCAATGATAATCCTTACGTTGCAAGATATACGGAGCAAATTTATGAGCTATTCCCTGTAAACTGGGAAGTACCCTATCCTTTCGGCCAAACAGGTAACTGGAGTAATTCCGACCAGTTACAATTAAGAGGCGGGCTGTTAAATGGTCAAATGCCTAGTAGATTTTATGGAATGTATAACGCCCCAGGATCAAACCAGGACCGAATGAGGAAAAGTGATGACGCCCAGATATCTTTAAATGTATCGGCTGCAGCTGACCTTGGGAATCATGAAATAAAATTTGGATTTTTGTATGATCAGCGAACAGAAAGATATTTGAGTTATGACGCTCCTGAATTATGGACA
>DAOVYU010000200.1 GCA_030635465.1 Bacteroidales bacterium
ACTCCCGTAGTGAAGAATATTTGCCATTTGCAGAAAAAACCGTGATTCCAATCGGCGTACATGCTTTTCATGATTCTGTTTATATAACAAGCGGTAATTCTGGCTTAAATGAATCCAGACTACTTTCCATCAATGACATTCCCGCTAATAAAATTATCTCTGAAGTTTGCAAGTACACTTCATTCAGTAAATACAGGTATTACAATAAATACAAATATGCCTCATTGGACTTATATTATAATTCTGTTATTTTATATTTACTTTTTGGTTTTCATGATGAAGTTGAAATTAAATATGCCCCATATAATTCAGATGAAGTCTTAAGCAGGAATATAAATCTTCTACCAATCGGAGATACTTCATTCTATAATAATATTAAAAAATCAATAGAAAATCTTCCCTGGTATTCCATTGCAATTGAAGATGATATTGCAATTTGGAGGATTAAAACCATGCCTCGTGGGGAATTAAAACTGAAGGAAATTAATGAACTGTTTAAAAAAATTCATGATAGTGGATCATCATCATTGGTTATTGATATTTCTGGGTGTTCTGGGTCATATGATAATTTCTGGATTGTTTTGTTGAATTATTTATATGAAGGGGAATTGTCTCTGTATGAACACCAGAAAAAGCCATTGGGCCTATCAAAATTCAGTAAAAAAAGAATCAACAATTCCAACCACATTCTTGGTAGATTTTCTGACATTAACAAGGACTATCAATTTGGTGGGAATATTTATTTAATTACCGGTCCATCTACATCGTCTTCTGCTGTTAGGTTCGCTGACATACTTAAATACAATCATATTTCGAAAAAAATATACGGTAGTGAAACACTGACCAAGACTACGCAATATGACTTTTATGGCAGCCATTACCTGCCAGCAACAGGAATTACTCTTGGGTTATCAACTACCTTATACTATGCCCTTGATAAAAACACAAATACACATGGATTAATTCCTGATGTTGAAGTGATCCCGGAAACTGGGAATGAGTTTTTGAAGAATATGGATAACAAACTTGTCATTGATAGAGTTATTAGTTTGATAAAATCAGAAAACACAGAAAATGAAAATACTTCCCGTTAAAAAAATTCGTGAAGCTGACGCTTATACTATAAAGCATGAACCTATTGCTGATATTGATCTGATGGAAAGGGCATCAACTGAATTATTTGAGTGGATAGAAGCAAAGACTGATCCGGCTAAAAAGATCAATATTTTTTGTGGTTTGGGAAATAATGGCGGAGATGGTTTTGCTGTAGCCCGTATGCTAAAAGAAGTTGGGTATGAAGTTGCTATATTTATCCTATGGTATACTGATAAAATGTCACCTAGCTGTAAATTAAACTTTGATCGGGTTAAAAAAATAAATTCCGTTCAAATAACCGATTTAAAGGAGAACAATAAAATTCCACATTTTTCAGAAAACGAGGTAGTGATTGATGCCATATTTGGTTCAGGGCTTACAAGGCCTATAAGTGGATTTATAGGAAATATAGTTGATCAAATAAATGAATCAAAAGCAGTTGTAATTTCTGTAGATGTACCTTCTGGTTTTTTCTGTGATGCTACCAATACAACCAATGATGGACCAATCGTTCACGCAGACTATACCCTGACTTTTCAGTTTCCAAAATACGGGTTTCTTTTTCCTGAAAATGATGTTTATGTTGGACAGTGGGAAGTGCTTCACATTGGTTTACACCCCGAGTACATTAAAAAAGTAGATGTAAATAACTATTTTTTAACGGTTAAGGACTGTAAAGGCTTTCTTAAATCCAGAAATAAGTTTGATCATAAAGGTAAATTTGGTCACGGTCTTTTGATAGCAGGAGGATATGGAAAAATGGGTGCTGCAGTTTTAGCTTCGAAAGCTGGTTTAAAAGCAGGTGCTGGATTGATTACCACACATATTCCCTCAAAAGGGAATGACATCTTACAATCATCTGTTCCTGCAGGAATAGTAAGCATTGATAAAAATGAGAAGGTTTTTTCAGAAGTACCTGATCTTACATCATATAATGCCGTTGCAGTTGGTCCGGGGATTGGCCAGGAAATGGAGACACAAAAAGCTTTAAAATTACTTATTCAAAATACTGGATTGCCGATTATATTTGATGCAGATGCCATCAATATTTTGGGTGAAAATAAAACATGGATTCCTTTTATACCGAAACACAGTATTTACACACCACATCCAAAGGAGTTTGAGCGTTTGATAGGAACTTCGTACAATAACTTTGATCAAAACGAAATGCAGCGTAAGTTTTCGATAAAACACCAGGCATATGTCATCCTAAAAGGTGCTCATACAGTTATTAGTTGCCCGGATGGCAGCTGCTATTTTAATTCAACAGGTAACCCGGGTATGGCTACCGGCGGAAGCGGTGATGTTTTAACTGGAATTTTACTGGGATTAAAAGCTCAGGGATATTCTTCACTGGAAACCTGTTTATTAGGTGTATACCTTCACGGATTGGCTGGAGATATCGCATTTGAAAAGTGGGGATTGGAGTCATTAGTTGCCGGAAACATTACCCACAATCTGGGAAAAGCATTTAAAACATTGAGGTAATTCAAATCTGATATAATCAAGCCACTTTGGCTTCTTCAGCCATATCTTCCTCTACCCGCAAATTATCGATGATAAAGGTTTGCCGCTCAGGTGTATTTTTACCCATATAAAACGACATGATCTCTTTGATGGAGGATTCTCTTTGCAGTAAAACCGGATCGAGACGTATAGACGAACCGATGAAGTATTTAAATTCTCCGGGAGAAATCTCACCCAAGCCTTTAAATCGGGTAATTTCTGGTTTTCCTTTTAGTTTTTTAATGGCATCCTTTCGTTCTTCCTCTGAATAACAATACATTGTATCCTTTTTATCCCTCACCCTGAATAAGGGCGTTTGAAGAATGTATAGATGTCCGGATTTAACCAGATCGGGATAAAACTGTAGAAAGAATGTAAGTAACAATAATCGTATATGCATGCCATCAACATCGGCATCAGTGGCAACTACAATATTATTATATCGTAGGTTATCCAATCCATCATCAATATTCAACGCAGTTTGTAGCAAATTGAACTCTTCATTTTGGTAAACGATCTTTTTACTTAACCCATAACAGTTCAATGGTTTGCCTTTCAGGCTAAATACAGCCTGGGTTGCAACATCCCTAGATTTAGTAATGGATCCACTAGCAGAATCACCCTCAGTAATAAATATGGTTGAATCAAGGCGGCGTTCATGATTGGTGTTATAATGAACCTTACAATCTCGTAATTTTTTGTTATGAAGACTGGCTTTCTTAACACTTTCCCTGGCCAGCTTTTTAATTCCATCTAATTCTTTACGTTCCTTTTGAGATTGTAATATTTTTTTATATAATTCATCAGCTGTTTCCTGGTTTTTGTGCAAATAGTTATCCAGGTTCCGTTTAACAATATCATTTATATAATTCCGGACAGTTACTCCCCCTGGCTCCATATGTATGGATCCCAGCTTTGTTTTTGTCTGAGATTCAAAAATAGGTTCCTGCACCTTGACACTAATAGCAGCAAGTATAGACTGACGAATATCTCCAGTATCAAAGTCTTTGTTGTAAAACTCCCGGATAGTCTTTACTATTGCTTCACGGAAGGCAGCTTGATGGGTTCCACCCTGGGTTGTGTGCTGCCCATTTACAAAGGAATAATATTCTTCACCATATTGTTTCGTGCTATGTGTAAACGCAAATTCCAGATCGCCTTCCTTTTGGTGAACGATGGGGTAAAGTGTTGGACCATTTCCATTGATATTTCTTTCGAGTAAATCCCGTAGCCCATGTTTAGCGTAGTATCGTTCACCATTGAATCTGATAGATAGACCATTATTCAGAAACACATAGTTCCACAACAATTTTTCTACATATTCATTAATAAAATGATAATTACCAAATACTTCTTTATCTGGAACAAATATAACAATGGTACCATCCTTTTCATCAGAAGGCTCAATATCAAGATCTTCAACTAAATTCCCTTGTGTAAATTCTACTAATTTTGACTTTCCTTCTCGAATAGATTGTGTAATAAAGAAGGAAGACAATGCATTTACGGCTTTAGAACCAACTCCATTTAATCCAACAGTTTTTATAAATACTTTAGAATCATACTTTGCACCTGTGTTGATCTTTGAAACACAATCCTTTACTTTTCCCAAAGGAATTCCTCTTCCATAATCACGAATTGTGACTTTTTTATCCTCGATGGAAATATCGATATTG
>DAOVYU010000156.1 GCA_030635465.1 Bacteroidales bacterium
ACTAAACTCACTAGATTTTTTTATTGGTCTTGCTAATACTGCTTTAGATAAAGGACATATACTTTGAGATTCCATGATCTTAAACTAATTTTATTTTATCAATCCCAATCCTTCTTCAGCTGATTCATCATTGGGATTATTCATCAAAACTTTGTTAAACAATACTTCGGCTTCACGATATTTCCCCAGATTCAAATTAGTCCATGCATACATCAGCAATCCATCGTAATCAAAAGGGTAGAGGTTTACTAATTTTTCAAAATATTTGAGTGCTGTGGTGTAATCTTCATATCCATAATAAATAGACCCTAAGCGGTAATTCGTAATAGCGTTTTGAGGATCGATCTCTAATATGTTGTTGTACTGTTTTTTAACCTGTTCCCAATTGCCCAATGCAGAAGCCGGATATACAAAGCCAAATTTTGCTTCAATTGATAAAGGTTTAAGTTCCATGGCCTTTTGATAGTATGCAGTTGATTCGGTAAAAAATCCTGCCATGTATGTTAGCCAGCCCAGTCGTAGATTTATTTCATACGATTCTTCAGCATAAACTCCTTTTAATCCGTCAATTGCTTTGGAATAATCACCACTGTATTCGTACAAATAACTTTTTTCAAAGGCATCCTGAATTGTTTTATAATCTTGCGCTTTCAGTGAAGAAATCAAGATCAATCCTACAAATGTTATGCTTGTTATTTTTTTTAAAATGTCCATTTTAATCCTCCTATGATTGTATTATTTTGATATTTTAGTGTTGTAACATTAGAAATTCCATCCATTGATTCAATTTCTCTATAACCTTCTTCCTGCAAATATATATATCTGAAGGATAACTCTACCTTATCGGACAAAAGTACTATAAAGTTAATGCCAGTTCTAAATTTTATTTTGTCTCCTGAGTTATGCACAACAAATGCATTTTTTTCATTAAAATTGACCATTTCGCCCAGGGTAATATATCCTTCTAGCCAAAACTGTTTAGTAACTTTTCCACCAACCAGCTGGTCAAATACTATCCTGTTATTTTCTTCTTCCCATGCCGAAACTAGCAAAGTAGTTGTGTAGATGTTCATATTACCAACAGGATACCATGTGAATATTCCACCCAATTGGTATTGATATTTATTATTTAAGTTTGACCATGAAGAAGTAATCCCCCAATTAAAAAGGGATAGATTCTTATTCACTGATAGCGATATGATATTATTATTAAAACTATTATCACCTTCAACCACATTGAAGAGTGAGAAAGGTTGTGAAGAATTGTCAGGATAAATTGAAGTGTATTTCACATTTATAAAATGGTATGCTGGTGTTATAGTAAATCCCGATCCCAAAAAAAACTTCAAATTCCCATAAAATTCATTTTGAAAAAGCTTATATTCATAATTATAAAATGGTCCGATGTTAGAATTACCCGGAGGGAAAAGTCCTGGAAATATAATCTGCTTAAGTTTTGAGATAGAAAGAAAACTATATCCTAAATATGCTGAAATTCTATTTGACAGATTAATCTCGAATCCGAAATGTGTATAGTATTTATCATCATTCAGATCCTGCTCCTGATAGGTATCATTATTGTATAAATCAGGCCTTTGTATTCTATTTTGATCAATGTTATTGCTGAAGGTTGACCCGGTTTCAAGATACAGTTTTTCAAAAAAATTGACTTTTCCTATTTCTAATTTATTTTTGAGAGTGGTTGTAAATTTTGCTGATAAAATCCTGGCCTCTTTTTTTTGATTCGAAAATAAATAACTGTAATAAAGATATTCTTGTGCTGAGGCGTCGGATGCATTGAAATGCATGGCTTTTTCAAGGTGCTGAATAGCCTTTAGGTAATTTCCCTTATTATAATAAGCGATCCCCATTCTTAATCTGAGATAATAATAGTCAGTGCCGGTTTTTAACGAATGTTTGCCTACCACTATCAGCGAATCCCAATTTTTCTGGGTGTAGAGTAAATAAGTACTTTGATCAATTGCCTGGAAATTTTCGTCTGGATTTTGTGAGAACGAACTAAAACTAGCTATTATAAAAAAGAGAAACGATAAAAATGAGATCTTACAGCCTAATGGTAATTTGAAACTTTTGCGAAACTCAAAGAATCCTGATCCCATAAGCTTTTGGGATTCTTGATTCAGACTCTTCAGGTTCATCAGGAAAATAGATATGAAATCCTTTGTCCTTAGTAATCGGGACTTCAGGATGACAAATCTGGAAGTTTGCAACGAACTTGATTTAACTGTTATATCCTGAAGTTGATTGTGTGCCATGCAAAAGAATAATTGATATAGCCTATAACGTAGTTTGTATTTCGTTAGCTTCTATTGTTTTATCACCATCTACTATGTTGAATTTTTTAATTCTATTCGATTCTATTTCAAACTGAAAGTTTATTTCACGAGTTATTTTATTAGCATGTATAGTGCTTGATTTCGCATTAAATAGTATATGGCTATCTGTTAGTTGATCATTCATCTTAATGTATTCGAGTTCATATTTCGATTTAATAAAAAGATAGAATGGGGAAATAAAATCCTGTATAAAAACCAGACCTTTATTATTTAGCATGTGTATTGGGTAGTTGTCTGAAATTTTCAACCCTTTGTAAAAACCGGTAATCACTTTATAAGCTCCCAGGTAGAAATAGAAAAGCAAGGAATTCTTGTTTCCCTCAAAATGTGTGAAATAATGAATGCTACCATCATTCTTAATCCATGCCTTTGATTTAGTCTTCGAACAAAATAAAAAAGTATTGTTATAAATATCTGTTTGTACTTCCCAGCTAACTGTCCTCTTTTTGTGTGCACCATTGTCTACTTCAAACTTAATCTGTTGACCCGGGACAAAATGAAAAGCATTGTATAAGTTATTGTTTTTGGAAATATTTGAAATAACTTCATCTTTTTCTGGACGGCTGTATGATTTTAATTTGAAATTATTTTTATTATGAAGTATATAATGTCCGATGGGATAATCGAGTGTTTTAGAACCAATAAAAGGTGTTTCCTGAATCTGAAAATGAATATGCGGTTCGGGCGAGCGACCTGAATTACCACAATGAGCAAGAAGGTCACCCTTTTTGATAAAGTCACCCTTTTTCACTTTAAAGGAATCTTCTTGAATATGGCTAATCTTGGAATAAAGGGCTTCGGCATGTTTTATAACGATAGTGTTTCCCCAGTTTTGTTCCAGGTTACTGTCACCAATATTGTTATCTGCTACACCATCTAAAATTTCTTCTACCCACCCATCTGCCGGGCAAATAATAGGTTTATCATATGCGTAATAATCTTCACGTAATTTACCACCCTTTTTACAGGTTAAACCGTTTTCATCTTGAATTTCAAAATCCCATGCATGTGCCCACCCTTCCTTATGCGTATATTTACCATGATGTGCTTGTGTTATAATCCATTCACCCCAAAATGGTAATGATATAGGGATATATTTATAATTAATAAATCGCTCTTTGATATTCAACTGAGAATAAAGATTTTTTTCTGGTGAAAATTGCTGATTAACAACTATTTCGGGTTTATTGAGTGATCGTTCCCGAAACTTTAAAATATAAAGAAACAAAATGACTATAATGTTAAATGGGAGTGAATAAATGGAAAGCTGAAACAAGCCTATTATTGCCAGTGTACTGGTTATGGTTAAGGAAATCAATGGAGTTAGCAGAATTACCCATAAAAAAGAATATTTGGACGGAATGATAAAAAATCCCCCGATTGCAATGGCTGTTAAAATAAAATTAAAGCCAATATAACTGTAGCTCAATTCATAAATATTGCCTCCAACAAACTGGTAAAATAGGTAGGCAGAGAAAAAGCCCACAAGCGAAAGTAAGAATGCAATTCTTGAATAGATGAGCAATCCTATGGCTATGATAATTCCTGCAAACAGATTATATTGAAAAAAAATGGCACCTAAGGATCGAAAATAGATTACAATAGACTCATGGAGGTTGAGGTTTGAAAACCAATCGTAAATACTGACAAGAAAAATTCCACCCACTGCAAATAATTCATTTGAAACATAAATTCCCCTTTCACTGATAGTGAGGGAAGTATATTCACGGGAAGCCAGGGTGACGATCCAGATTCCGAATAGAAATGAAATACTTAAATAAGGTAATCCATATTTCCCGATCACCCCTTCAAGCATGACTGTAATGAATAAAGTAAATAAGGAAGCAAACAACAAGATCAATACAAACTCAATGTGCATCTGGTAAAATATTCCTAAACCAAGCCCGACCAATAAAGCATTGAATCCATAGTAACCGGATTTGATATTGAACCTGTTAAATCCAATAAGATAGGCAGTTATATTGCTTGTTAAAACAGCAATTAAACCGCTGATACCTGCATTCAAATCAAAAAAACTAACTACGATAAGTATAATAGCAAAAACCTTATCGTTGGAAAAAAAGACCTGGGTATAGCTGTTTAAGATGCTATGAAAAAATTGTGGGAATATGTTTCTTAGTTTTTCCACCATAAATTAAACAAGCGAATGTACTAATTTATTGATTCAATGTATCCCAAGCCTGTCCATTTTCATAGTTGAATCCAAAACGATCCCACATGGGATATATTCCGGTATCCATATTTACACGAATGGCAACTTTAGGTTCTTTCTTTAATTTGTCTGCCAATTCTGTAATGGAATATAATTCATCCAAATGGTCGATATGAATGAGCGGATTATTTTTGATGCTTTATCATACTCAAATCCAGAAACAACCTCCGCCCAGGAACCTTCCTGGTGAAAGACATTACACAC
>DAOVYU010000387.1 GCA_030635465.1 Bacteroidales bacterium
AAAATTACTTTGGTTAAACAGCAGCAATACAATCAATTTCTACAAGTGAATCACCTGGGACACCACCGTAAACAGCCACTGTGGTTCTTACAGGAGGATTTTTACCAAATCTACCTCTAAATACTTCATTCATTCCTTTATAATCTTCCAAATCATGCAAATAGACATTTACCTTCAATACTTGTTCCATGGATGATCCATTCTTAACCAACTCTTTTTCCAGTTCCTTCAATACGTGGTCTGTATGCGATTTTATGTCACCTTCAAAATGTGCTCCTTTGCCAGAAATATAAAGTGTGTTTCCATGTTTTACTCCTCCGGAAAATAAAGGTATTTTATCATCTTTTACTATACTCCCTTCTAAAACTTCCTTATTGGCTGTTCCTGCCATACTCACACCTTTTCCAAGTCCAAAAGTAGCTGCTACAGCCAATCCCATTTTTCTGAATACTGATCTTCTGTTTGTCTTTGTTGTCATTTTCATAGTTTTATCAATTAATAATTATACCATTTACATATCGCACTCGATATATGATTTTAAAATTTCTAAGATAATTTAAGATTCAATTGAATCCTCAATTAACTTCAATTAAATTATTTCACAAAGGGTTCAGAACTTATACCATTAAGATCCCACACAACTTTTCCATCCTTTATCGTAAGTTCGCAAACCAGTTTTTGGTCTCCGGACATCCTCTTCTTCGTAACATCAACAAATCCATAAGCGCCTTCTTCAATACTAAAAACTGCTAAATCTGCAATACCACCCTCGCTTAAGCTGCCGAGTTCCTCTCGTTGAATAATTTGGGCCGGACTCCAGGTGGATGCCTCGATCACTTCTTCCAACGTCAATCCCAGATTCAAGAACTTAGACATCACATTTAGCATATCTTTCATGCCTCCATTCATGCTTCCGGTATGCAAGTCTGTGCTAATGGAGTTTGGTTTAAGACCTTGCGCAATAGCCGGTACTGCCTGGTCATAACGGAAACTTCCTCCCCCATGACCAACATCAAAAACAATTCCTCTTTGCTGGGCTTTTAGTGCAAATCCTTCCAGTTTCCCATCATCATTTACAATGGGTATCCTTCCATTCACGTGGCCATAACAATGCGTGAAAATATCTCCGGGACGTAATTTTTCCATAAAAAGTGATTCAAGAGATAATTCAGGTTCATGCCCACCAAAATCAACCATTACAGGAACATCTGCAAGTCTCCCGGCTTCCACTGCCTGTTCTGTCGGGAACCATTCCGGACCGGAATAATGGGCTAATTTTATACCGACTATATCATTTTTAAATTGTTTCGCCACCATAGCCGTAAGCTTTGAGTTCATATCATCCATGTTTTGTTCGTATGCTCCTCCACTCATTCCTGAGCCGACTATATTCAAAAAGCCCAAAACTCTTGTTTTAGATTGATCAATTGTCTGATCCTTGAACGTTCTGAAATTTCTCCAACCTGCTCCTCCCGCATCTACAATCGTTGTCACTCCAACGCGAAATGTAAATCCATCAGGAGGTAAGGAGCTGAAACTGTTACTTAAATAAGCATTGGGAACCGTACCATGAAAAACATGAGCATGGATATCGATAATACCAGGAGAAACATATAGTCCCTTAGCATCTATTGTGACCTTTGCATTATCAGCTTTAATATTTTTGCCTATTTGTACTATTTTTCCATCTTTTATTGCCACATCCAACACCTCATTAATTTCATTTTTAGGATCAATCACATTGCCGCCGGCCAGAAGCAGGTCAATCTCCTGAGCGCTTGAATTTGTTGAACTATAAAACAATAAAGCTATAAAGGCTATTCTTAAATATTTCATGCTGTTAATCACTAAAGTTGAAAAGAAGTTTATAAAATGATATGACCTTTAATTTAGGAATAAAGATTAAAACCCAACTATAAACCTTCAAATTATTATTGATTTTAGGTATGTTTGTTAGTTAATCAATGTACATTTCATCAATAATTATGTACATGAACCATTAATCGCATTAAATTCCCGGTTTATTGCAAAAATGATCTGCAACATTAATTCGGCAAATTCACCCTAATGATAAAGCTTACTTATCCCAATAATTATATCCATTTAATAAGTGCAGCAATCGCTGTTTTCTTTGTTATATTATCGTGTTCTCCAACTAAAAATAAGGATATTGAAATCCCCAAATTAGAATTAGAGAAAAATGGTGGTTTGTTTTTGCCTGATGGATTCACGGCAATTCCAGTAGTCAATAAGTTAAAAGGAGAAGCAAGACACATTGCAGTTAATGATAACGGGGATATCTATGTAAAGCTACACCATCCGCATGATCAAGGGGGAAATGCTGTTTTGAGAGATACCGATGGAAATGGCAGCGCTGACAGTATTATATATTTTGGAAATTACAACTATTATGGAAGTCTAGGTACTGGAATGAGAATTTATAATGGCTACATATATTACAGCTCGCAAATTACTGTCTTTAGGCAAAAACTGATCCCCGGGCAAATGCTGCCTGACCCCAACCGTGAAATTATCGTTACTGAAGATAATAAAAATAAATCTCGTGAACATATAGCCAAACCTTTGGCATTTGATAACCATGGACATATTTATGTTCCTTTTGGCGCCCCTTCAAATGCCTGCATGGAGCCCAAAAGAACCCCTGGCGCCCCTGGTCTTGATCCTTGCCCTCAGTTGGAAAATTTTGGGGGAATATGGCAATTCGACGTCAACAAACTCAACCAACT
>DAOVYU010000407.1 GCA_030635465.1 Bacteroidales bacterium
ATATCAGCTTCATAAACTTCCTCATTGCTATAAACTATTTGAGCTCCAACCTCGGCATATTCATTATCCTTAAATCTTGCTGGTTTTCCTGCTTCTGTCTCTATCAATACTTTATGTCCATTTGCAATTAATAAGCCGACAGCTTGAGGCACCAAAGGAATTCTACTTTCCTGGTAGGTAATTTCATTAGGAACTCCTATGGTAATGCTACTTTTATTCCTGTGAATGTCCAATACTTCTTCCTGTGGAAGGAATTTTTCAGAGTTTGATAAATTCATGTATTCGTTTTGCTCGTTGCTCATGAGATTTCAAGGCTGTTTTCAGCCCTAAAAATACGAAACATAATGATATCCAGCAAACATAAAATAATAAGATTGTTGATTACATTAAAACTAAAACGTGAAAGTCCGTGATAGGTTTTTATGATTTACTTTTATTTCAACCTTTATGGTATCATCCGGCAAAAGCTTATCAATCATCTCAGGCCATTCCATTAGGCAATATTGATCACTGTAGAAATAATCTTCGTATCCAATGTCATAAACTTCTTCCAGTGATTTAATCCTGTAGAAATCAAAATGAAAAACTTCATCAACAGTTTGGGTTTGATAAACATTTATGATGGAAAAAGTCGGGCTGCTAACATTGTCAATTACTTTTAATTCGCTGCAGATACTTTTTATAAAGGATGTTTTGCCTGCACCCATTTCGCCGTAAAAAGCAAACAAACGATTAGAAGGATATTTCTCCAGTAATATCTTAGCTACCTTATCTAGATCTGCAAGTTGATTACAGATAACCTGGGTTAAATCCTGACTCATAACAGTTTGGTATTGACCTGAAAATAATTCTACCTGGCTTTTAGTTCAATATAAGGGATCATTACTTCTTCCAGAGAAATCCCACCATGCTGGAAAGTATTCTTGTAATAATTCACATAATAATTGAAATTATTTGGATAAGCAAAAAAGTCATATTTCTTACAAAATATATAGGATGAACTGATATTTAATTTTGGAAGATAAATATCATTCGGATCCCTTACTTCATATACCTCTTTCCGGTTGTACTGTAATGCCCTTCCCGTTTTATATCTTAAGTTTGTATTGGTATTACGATCTCCAAGTACTTTAACAGGATCATTAACTTTAACCGAACCATGATCAGTAGTAATGATCAAATCAGCTCCTTTTTCACCAATATATTCAATTACATCTTTAAGAGGTGAATGCTCAAACCAGCTTAAAGTAAGTGATCGATATGCCGCTTCATCATCTGCCAATTCCCTGATCATTTCCATTTCGGTACGGGCATGTGATAACATATCTACAAAATTGTAAACAATCACATTCAGGTTGTTATTCATAAGATTCGGAAGATTTTCTACCAGTTTCTTACCAACATTTAAATTTAAAACCTTGGTATAGCTATATTTAACATTTTTGCCGTACCGTTTCAGGTATTCATCCAACAACTGACTTTCAAATTGATTTTTACTACCTTCTTCGTGCTCACCTGTCCAAAATTGTGGATATTTTTTTTCGATCTCAGCTGGCATTAATCCAGAAAACATTGCATTTCTAGCATACTGAGTAACTGTTGGCAAAATGCTGTAGAATATATTATCACTTACCGTTCGGTAATTGTCTTCAATAATTGGCTGGATTACTTTCCATTGATCATACCTTAAGTTATCTATTAATATAAGAAAAACAGGCCTGTTGCTGCCATTCAGTTTAGGAAACAATTTTTCTTTGAAAAGGGTGTGCGAAAGCAACGGAATGTCATTTGTTTTACCATTGATCCAGTTATAGTAATTCCTCTCAATAAATTTACCAAAAACCTGGTTAGCTTCAAGCTTTTGCATGTTTAGTATTTCTTTTATTCCGTCATCGTTTGACTTTTCAAGATCTACTTCCCAACGGACCAAACGCCTGTATACATCTGTCCATTCTTCATGATCAAGGCTACCCGAAATTTTCATCCCTAACCTGCTAAACGCTTGTTGATATTGTGAAGTGGTTTTTTCACTCACCAGTTTTTTATTTTCCAGGTTCTTTTTTAAGCTGAGTAAAATTTGGCTTGGATTTACCGGTTTAATAAGATAATCCGCGATGTTGGACCCAATAGCCTCTTCCATAATAGTTTCTTCTTCGCTCTTAGTAATCATAACTATCGGAAGATTGGGGTATTCTTCTTTCATTTGTTCAAGTGTTTCAATACCCGACAAACCAGGCATTTGTTCATCAAGAAATACGATATCGTACTCCTGACTTTTAACCATATCAAGTCCCTCAGCCCCATTATTTGTAGTATCAACACTATATCCTTTGTGTTCTAAAAATATAATGTGTGGTTTTAGCAGATCAATCTCATCATCTACCCATAAAATTCTTACCTTTTCCATATGTCTCGTTGAATAATAAATTAATTGAAAATAAAAAAAGAAGCATTAAATAGCTTCGAAAATTAGGTAAAATTTTTGTCTATAAAAATACGAATTAAGTGCAAAGATTTATAAAAAATGATTGAAGGACAATCAAGCTTACC
>DAOVYU010000178.1 GCA_030635465.1 Bacteroidales bacterium
GATTACAATAAGTTACGTGGGTTATTTGGAGAATTACTTATAGAAGTACAACGCATTAAATCAGAAGGGGATTATGAGGCTGGGAAGAATCTTGTGGAGACTTATGGAGTAATTGTTGAACCTGATTTACATGCTGAAATAATGGAGCGGTTTAAAAAATTAAATATTGCGCCCTATGGTGGATTTATTAATCCAGTATTTAATGTGATTGAACAAAATGGTAATATAACAGATATTCAAATTGAGTATCCTGAGGATTATGCTAAGCAAATGTTGTATTATTCTGAAAATTATTCCTTTTTGAAATAATATTGAAAAATTAAAAGGAAGTAATAAAAATTAATTTACACGGGAATTAATATTTTGGTCCTGAACCCCAATAATTTGTAAATCCGTCTGCATCTTCACCAAATGATTCGATGATTTTGTCATCTTTGATTTTCATTGTACACCTTTTGCCTGCAATTTCTGAAAAGATAATTTTATATTCTTCATTTTTTTCATCGATCATAATCACTTCGGCAAGGTCTTTATCAATATCTTCAATGCTTAGGTTTTCATGGCATAAAGGACAGGAAAAGTCAACATGTTCCCCTTCCATAAAATTAAATTTATCATCATGTATGATGGTATAATTACCCAATTCGGGGCTAATGAGTAATACGCCTCTTAAACCGCGCTCTGTTTGTGTACTGAATATTATATGATCACCAATTTTAAGATCAGACCTGCATTTTGGGCATATAAAACGATTTTTCATAACCTATTCATTTACATTATATATTGAGATCGCAGCAAAAATACAAAAAATATAGAGGGGTATCTGTTATCTTGAGTTTAAAAAAATAATGTACTTTTGAAATACTAAATTCTACCAATTAAATTAAATGAAGAATTTTCTAAAATATTCGATCATAAAGTGCTTGTTTGTAGCCTCTTTTGTATTAGTAAATTGTATTGTCTATAGTCAGGTAAAGGTATATCCAGTTAAAAGTGGGGTTAACCTGGGAAATAAACCAGGTATCTTTTATGCTTTACCTCAAACATGGATCAAAGTAGATATAGTGGTGAATAAAATTGAGTATCTGGCTGGTCCCTATGCTGAATTTGCTGGTAAATACCTTGATCTGGAAGATATTTCAACAAATGATTACAGTGAATATGTTATCTCAGATGTTAAGATGAGTACAGTTGCTCGACCTGATCCTGCAAATTATTATTTTGTTGAACTGGATGAAAAGATTTTGAAGGAAAACAAGGCCATGTTAATTTCCATGGCGGAATCGGGATTGGTTTCAGGTATTAATGGAGCTTTATCAGAATCTGCTTCAAAGGGGCTTTCGAAGGAAATGATTGGAGAGGAATCTGCATACCAGGACTTATTTCAATATTTTGCAGAAACCAATTTGTATGAAAAATCAGATACTGTTATTCGTAAAGTTGTTGTCGACACCATTACTGTCGAAAAAATGTACCTCGAAAAAAGATGGGTAGAAAAGAGTAATGAACAAAAAGCAGTTGAGGCAGCTAATAAAATAAGTAAGGTACGCGAAAATAGGTATAACTTAATCACTGGATATCAGGAGATTCCTTATGATGCTGGTGCGATTTCATACATGGATCAGGAACTTAAAAAGCTGGAACGAGAGTATTTGTCACTTTTTACTGGGATCTCCATTGAAAAAACAATACATTATAGTTTTACAGTATTGCCTGAGCCGGAGGATGCCTTAGGCGAGATGCCAGTCTGTATTTTTTCTGAAAGAAGTGGTGTGAAAGACCTCAATTCTGCAGGCGGTGAACGGATTTTTATTCGTTTTGAAACAACTCCAACCAATCAGGATTTATTATCAGCAATAAAGGCAAGGGAACAAGTAGCTACAGACAGTCATGGATTTTATTATAGGATCCCAGCCTCTTCTTTGGTAACACTTGAAGTTAATGATGATATCGTTTTAAGAGGTAATTTACAAATAGCACAGTTTGGAACCATATCTTACTTACCTTCCTCTGTTACGGCAGTTCAGTTTCATACAAAAACAGGAGGTATTAAAAATCTGATTCTTGAAAAATAACGTAGGGAGTAATTATTGTCCTATCCCTTTGAATAAATCCTGGTAAAATTCCCCAATAATAGGCACAGGCTTTGTCTCACCTTGTGTGGCATTTATCAAACCGATTAACCAGAAAATAAAAACAATAATGTTAAGTATCCAGCCTATAACAGGTATCCACCAGAGGATTATACCGGTTATGAATAATCCCAGGGACTGCCGTAAATGAAATGCACCCAACGCTGTTTTATTATTATTGTGCAGCACGAAGGCTACAATCCAACCAATAAGGGTAATATAGCTAACAATAGCAACTGTTTTGTCTTCTGATGTATTATTCATTCTTTAGGCGTTTATTTTATGGATTTCCTTATTTTGATCAATTTTTCAAGCAAGCTTTCCAGCAAATCTAAGTGCAACATATTTGCACCATCCGATTTGGCATTTTTGGGATCAGGATGCGTTTCAATAAAAATTCCATCTACTCCAACAGCTACCCCGGCTTTTGCAATGGCTTCTATCATCTCCGGCAGACCACCAGTTATACCTTCCGGCTGGTTAGGTTGTTGTAAAGAATGGGTGCAATCTAAAATTACTGGTACACCTAATTTTTGCATTACCGGGATGCACCGATAGTCAACTATCAGATCCTGGTAACCAAATGTAGTTCCTCTTTCAGTAATAGCAATATTATTATTACCAGAATCCTTTACTTTGGCAATAGCAAATTTCATTGCTTCAGGAGATAAAAATTGTCCCTTTTTAATATTGATCATTTTGCCTGTCCTGGCAGCAGAAATAAGTAGCTCTGTCTGACGGCATAAAAAAGCAGGAATTTGAAGTACATCCACATATTGGGCGGCCAGTTCTGCATCTTGTTCCGTATGAATATCAGTCAATACAGGTATATTCAATTTATCACCGATCTCTTTGATAATCTTTAATGCATCTTCGTCACCAATACCGGTAAAGGAATCTAATTTTGATCTATTGGCTTTTTTATAAGATGCTTTAAAAATAAAAGGTATTTCCAGTTTTTCTGAAATTGTTTTTATTTTTTTCGCAATTGCATATGGAGACTTTTCATCTTCAACAACACAAGGTCCAGCAATCAGAAAAAAGTTCCCTGAATCTTTAAAGTGTAAGTTTGGTAAATCAATCATTTTCAAATTTTAGAAATGCAAAATTAGTGATTCTTATTTATCCTCAGTATCATAGACCAATTCAAATGAATCAGTAAATCGTTTCAATTGACAAAGTTTTTTATCGTAATCATCAGATTTATAAACGGAAGACTGGATTAAATAGATTTCGTTTTTGGGCTTTGACTTGATGTATTGAACTAAATTCATAATCTCAAAATCGGATTCAGCAGATTCGAACTTGATCCAATAAGCAATTTCTTCTTTAATCTCCATTTGACCAACTTCATGCACTTTCATCTTTTTGTCCTTCTTCAAAGTCTTAATCTCTCTTAAAAAATATGTATACAATGAATCACTGGTTTGATATCCGGTTACCGATACCAACAGGAATTTTTCAGGATCATTTCCGGTTTCATATCTATTGGATCCTATAATCGCATAAAGAGTATCAGAATAGCTCTCTTGAATATCCCACTTATAAGGGAAGCGGATCATGAACTTGTCACTGGGGTCTCCCAATGTGATCATATCACCATAATCTATATAATCTTCATCACAGTTATTATAAGAGTCTGATACCGGAATGCCTTCAATCTTGTTTTTTTGATCAGTGCATTTAGCTCCAATTAAAACTAAAACAAAAAGGAAAATCAGGTTTCTAACTTTCATGGTTTAATAGTTATATTTATCTTTCCACAGTGACTTAAGTCTTAGCCTGAGTTCTTTTTCTCGTGTATTATCGCCTGGTTCATAAAATTTTGTACCTTTTATTTTATCAGGCAGGAACTCAAGATCGGCGAAATTTTGATCATAATCGTGTGCATATTTATATCCCTTTCCATACCCAATATCCTTCATTAATCGGGTAGGAGCATTTCGTACAGCTAGCGGAACTGATAAGTCCCCGGTTTTATTCACCAGTTTTTGAGCATCTTTAATTGCGACATACGATGCATTACTTTTTGCTGAAGATGCCAGATATATCGCAGTTTGAGAAAGTATGATCCTACATTCCGGATAACCAATAACATTAACTGAATCAAAGCAACTTTGTGCTAAAACAAGAGCTGTTGGGTTTGCATTTCCAATATCTTCTGAAGCCAGGATTAACATTCGGCGGGCTATGAACTTCGGATCTTCTCCAGCCTCTACCATCCGCGCTAACCAATAAACAGCTGCATTGGGGTCACTTCCCCTTAACGACTTAATAAATGCCGAAATGATGTCGTAATGCATTTCACCTGACTTATCATAAATTGCCAAATTTTTCCGGATAACATGCTGTACTTTATCATTGGTAACATCAACCTTTTTTGTTTTACCGGATTCTGAACTAACCACCAATTCA
>DAOVYU010000083.1 GCA_030635465.1 Bacteroidales bacterium
CAGCCCTGGCAATTTATTGTGATAAAAGAAAAGGAAAACCTGGAAAAAGTTTATAAACTTTATCACCGCGAATGGTTTAGTACGGCACCTGTTGTAATTGTTTTACTTGCTGATCATAGTCAATCATGGAGACGAAGTGAAGGAAAAGATCATGCTGACATAGATGCAGCCATAACCGCAGACCATATGACATTAGCAGCCACTGATAGAGGTTTAGGAACTTGTTGGGTATGTAACTTTGATAAACAAAAAACCATCGATGTGCTCAACTTACCAGAACATTTAGAACCTGTTGTCTTTTTACCACTGGGATATCCAAACCAGGAAACTGATATAAACCGTCATGAGACTAAAAGAAAGCCATTACAAGAAATAGTAAGCTGGGAAGCTCTATAGTCCACAAAAGCAGCCTATAAAGCTGATACCCAAAAATTATAGTAATAAAATGCCTAAATTTTTGCAATTTTGCAAAGTATAATAAACTTTACAGGATGAGGATCAAAGAAGTTATTCAGCAATCAATAGATGTTAAACAAAATATTTTATCTAGCACCCGACTTATTGAATTAATTGAGAAAGTATCAGATAAATGTATAACATCGCTGAAAGAAGGTGGTAAAATTCTATTTTGCGGTAATGGTGGTAGTGCCGCCGATGCCCAACACCTTGCTGCTGAGTTATCAGGAAGATTTTATTTCGACCGCGAACCCTTAAATGCTGAAGCCCTTCATGTAAATACTTCTTTTCTGACTGCCGTGGCAAATGATTATTCCTACGATGAGGTGTTTTCCAGAAGCGTAAAAGCGCAAGGAAAAAAAGGAGATGTTCTAATTGGTTTCTCCACTTCAGGAAATTCACAAAATATCATTAATGCATTTAAGACTGCAAAAGAATTGGATATGGTAACCATTGCCCTCACTGGAGAATCAGGCGGAAAAATGAAAACGATATCAGAATTTCTTATCAACATCCCATCAACTGATACACCAAGGATACAGGAAAGTCATATTTTGATAGGACATATCATTTGCGAATTAATCGAAAGTAAAATATTTAAATAGATTTAGAATAGGTAAAGTTTGTGATTAAAGTATTGTGATTTATAAATTCGAATTAAATCAATGAATAGATTAATATTTTTTTCTTTGTGAACATTTTGTGTCCTTGTGCTTTTGTGGCTATTTTTCTTAAGCCACCAAGACTCAAAGGCTCAAAGAATACACGAAGTTTACTATTTTAAAAATACAATGTTATCATTATAAATGTACGTGCAGGAAGCAATCATACTGGCAGGGGGACTTGGAACCCGATTAAAAGGAGTTGTTGATGATGTTCCTAAAGTAATGGCCCCGGTTAATGGCAGACCATTTCTGGAATACTTACTCGATTACCTGGAAAACAATGTGATTGAGCATGTGGTTTTATCGGTAGGTTATAAATACGAAGTTATTCAAGAGCATTTTAAAGATAAATATAAATCCATCAAAATTGATTATGCTATAGAGGATAAACCACTAGGTACAGGAGGAGGTATTCAAAAAGCTTTCGAATTTATCAATGGTACTAAATCACTGGTATTAAATGGTGATACAATGTTCCAGGTAAATTTAAGCAGAATAAATGAATTTCATTTTTCGCAAAGTGCCAGATTTACAATTGTATTACGACAGGTTGAAGATGTTACACGATACGGATCGGTTGAAACAAACTATAATAACCGAATTATCCATTTTAATGAAAAAGGCGAACAATTTGGTCCAGGTAAAATAAATGGAGGGGTTTATCTTATTAATAAAAGTTTTTTCACTGCAAATAATTTTCCTGAAAAATTTTCTTTAGAAAAAGACGGATTTGAGAAATTATATTTAACACAACCTTTTCATGGAATCATTTGCAAACAATATTTCATTGATATAGGGATACCGGAAGATTATCAAAAAGCAAACAATGATTTCAAATTATTTGGATATTGATTCGAGTTGGTCACTATTCCTTGACAGGGATGGTGTAATTAACAAACGAATTGTTGGTGATTATATTAAACAATGGGAAGAATTTGAATTTCTACCTGGTGTTCTAAATGCAATTCAACACTTTACTGAATTGTTTGGAAAACTGTTTATTGTTACAAATCAGCAAGGAATTGGTAAAGGCCTGATGTTGGAAACTGATCTTGAAAGTATCCATGAAAAAATGATGCAGGAAATCAGACAGCATGGAGGTCATATAAACAAAATATACCATTCCCCATACAAGGCTGAAGAAAACAGTGTGTTCAGAAAACCAAATATCGGCTTAGCAAGAAAAGCTAAAATCGATTTCCCTATTATTGAATTTGATAAATCCATCATGGCAGGAGATTCAATTTCAGACATGCAATTTGGTAAAAGTGCAGGAATGATTACAGTATTTATAAATACGGATAAGGAATTGATTAATGAAAATAAAGAACTGATTGATTATAGTTTTCCTGATTTAAAATCATTTGCAAAGACCTTAAAATAAATTCTTAAATTGTAAATCGTAGATAACCAAAGTGACTCCTAAACTTATATTCATAAGCTTCATTGCATATACCATCCTTTTGTTTGTGGTTTCATGGATTACTTCCAAAAAGGCTGACAATAAGACTTTTTTTATTGGCAACAAACAATCTCCATGGTTTGTAGTTGCTTATGGAATGGTTGGTGCTTCGCTGTCGGGTGTCACATTTATTTCTGTACCTGGCTGGGTTGGAGATACTCAATTCTCATACATGATGGTAGTATTAGGTTACCTTGTTGGTTATTTTATTATAGCTCAAGTCTTACTACCATTGTATTACAGGCTGAACCTTACTTCCATCTATTCTTACCTTGAATCACGTTTTGGTTACTGGTCCTATAAAACCGGGGCATTTTATTTTTTACTTTCCCGGGTAATTGGAGCTTCATTCAGAATGTTTCTAATTGTAAATGTATTGCAACTATTTGTGTTCGATGCCTGGGGCATTCCTTTTGGGGTAACCATTGCATTGTTTATTTTATTGATTTGGTTATACACATTTAAGGGTGGTATCAGAACGATAGTTTGGACAGACACATTACAAACCACATTTATGTTGTTGTCTGTAGGAATTTCAATTTATTTAATCTCAAAAGGTTTAAACCTTAGTCTATCATCTTTAATAGCTGCAGTTTCAGACAGTGATTACTCAAAAATGATATTTACAGAATGGCAGGATAAACGTTTTGTGGTTAAACAATTCTTAAGTGGTGCTTTCATCGCAATTGTCATGACTGGACTCGACCAGGATATGATGCAAAAAAACCTGAGCTGCCGTAATTTAAAAGATGCAAAAAAGAACATTATAACTTTAAGCTGGATTTTGGTTCCTGTAAATTTATTGTTTCTTTTTCTGGGAGCCTCTTTGTATTTATATGCCAATCAAAAAGGAATTCAAATACCTCAATTAACTGATGATCTTTTTCCAGCAGTTGCTATAGACCATTTGGGAATATTTGCCGGATTGGTATTTATCATTGGTTTAATTGCCGCAGCATATTCTAGTGCAGATAGTGCTTTGACCGCATTAACAACATCATTCAGTGTTGACTTTTTAGGGATAGAAATGAAAACAAATTTGAGTGAGAAACAAAGAATCCGAATCAGGACTTATGTTCATATTGGAATATCATTATTGGTATTGGTTGTAATTATCTTATTCAGGGCAATAAATGATCAGGCCGTTATTGCCAAGTTATTTACTATAGCTGGCTATACTTATGGACCATTGCTGGGTTTATATGCATTTGGATTATTTACCAAGTATTCCGTTAAAGACAAATGGGTTCCCATAATTGCAATTGTTTCTCCAATATTATGCTATCTATTGAGCATCTTTTCAGAGTATTTGTTCAATGGCTACAAATTTGGATTTGAGTTATTGATTGTAAATGGTCTTTTTACTTTTATTGGTTTGTATCTTGTTAAAAAAAATTAAGACATTATTAACACACATATCGAGATCCGTTTATATCTTTGCATCTTTTTAATAATCAGTTATTCTATAATAATCCCCCTGAAAAATGACAAATATCCGATTTAAAGCACTTGAAGTTACACTCTCACGAAAACGCAAAAAGCTTGACCTGCCAAAAGCAAAAGTTTCAACTTATTTTGGAGAACTCACTTTTAACAGGGATGCCATGCGCGAATTTCTGACACGTGAAGCATTTCAAAAGCTGATTGATGTAATTGAAAAAGCAGAAACCATTGATCGAAAGATTGCTGATCAGATTGCTGCCGGTATGAAATCATGGGCTCTCAGTAAAGGAGCGACCCATTACACACACTGGTTCCATCCGTTAACAGGTGCCACAGCAGAAAAGCATGACGCATTTATTATTCCGGTTGAAGGCGGTACCGCCATTGAAAATTTTCAGGGGAATGAATTAATTCAGCAGGAGCCGGATGCATCCAGCTTCCCGAGTGGCGGGATAAGGAATACCTTTGAAGCCAGAGGTTATACAGCCTGGGATCCAACTTCCTATGCATTTATCATGGATCGTACTTTATGTATTCCTACCATATTTGTTTCATACACAGGTGAAGCCCTGGATTATAAGACACCTTTATTGAAATCATTATCTGCACTGGATAAACAGGCGACAGAAGTAGTCAGGTATTTTGATAAAAATGTAAACAAAGTTTTTGCTACCCTGGGATGGGAACAGGAATATTTTCTTGTGGATGCCGCACTATTTAGAGCCCGTCCTGATCTGGCTTTAACCGGAAGAACTGTTTTCGGCCATGCTTCTGCAAAGGATCAGCAGCTGTCCGATCATTATTTTGGAACCATACATGAACATGTTATTGATTTCATGTCGGATCTTGAATATGAAGCGCATCGTTTAGGAATTCCTATTAAAACCAGGCACAATGAGGTTGCTCCTAACCAGTTTGAATGTGCACCGGTTTTTGAGGAAACAAATATTTCTGTCGACCATAACCAGTTGCTGATGCACCTGATGGAAAAAATTGCACGGAAACATGATTTCCAGGTTTTATTGCACGAAAAACCTTATAAAGGTGTAAATGGATCGGGTAAACATAACAACTGGTCGATTGCAACAGATACAGGAGATAACCTGTTATCACCAGGTAAAACAGCGGCTTCAAATTTCCGGTTTTTGACGTTTATGGTCAATGTACTGAAAGCTGTAGATCGATACTCCAATGTGTTGAGGGCACATATTGCATCCTCCGGAAATGAACATCGGTTAGGAGCACATGAAGCACCACCAGCCATCATTTCGGTATTTATCGGTTCACAGTTATCAGCTACGCTTGATGATATAGAGAAACAAGTGAAAAAAGGAAAAATGGATGCAAACGGATTCAACCTGAATATCAACATACCAAAAATCCCGGAAATTCTACTTGACAATACCGACCGTAACCGGACTTCACCTTTTGCTTTTACCGGAAATAAGTTTGAATTCAGGGCAGTTGGATCGTCGGCAAACTGCGCAAGTCCTATGACAGCGTTAAATGCTATTGTCGCTGATCAGTTAAAATTATTTAAACAGGATGTAGATAAGCTGATTGCTAAAAACATTAAAAAAGATGAAGCCATTTTCCAGGTGATCAAAAAATACATAAAAGAATCAAAAAAAATTCGCTTTGAGGGAAATAATTACGGTGAAGAATGGACTGCTGAAGCTGAAAAAAGAGGATTATCAAATATAAATTCCACACCACTGGCTTTAAAATATTTGTTGTCGAAAGAAACAATACAACTCTTTGAACAATTGGATATCATTTCAGAAAGAGAGTTGACTGCACGTTATGAAATCCAACTTGAAAATTACACTAAAAAGATACAAATTGAATCACGTGTAATAGGTGATCTGGCCAAAAAACATATTATACCCCTTGCTATCAATTATCAAATTAG
>DAOVYU010000269.1 GCA_030635465.1 Bacteroidales bacterium
TAGAGATTTAAGCTAATTCAGGAAATTTTTTAATAGGTGATTTTCAATCAATAGATGAAAGTCACCTATTTTTATTCCTGTATAATAATCCTATTTTTCCAATGTAAACGCCTCAAGTTTCCTGTTTTTGTTTTGGATCTTTATCAACTTGTGTACTAAATCAGAAAATTTCATCTTTTCACGGCACTATTTTGGCCTAACTTTAAACTACTTTTTATTGATTGAACCATAATTTTTAAGAACTCATGAATAAGAAGTTGGCCGGGACAGTGGTAGTGTTGGCATTTTATTGTTGTTTATATCACCAATCTGTTTATGCGCAATCGAATGTTTATGAACTGCATTCGTTATTCATTTATAATTTCACAAAACATATACAGTGGAATGATGTTGGTGATAATTTTATCGCCGGAGTTTATGGCAGTCAAAATGCACTGAAGGAAATCAAAGCAATCTTTGCAGGAAATGTGGTTTCGGGAAAAGAAATTTAGTTCATCTTTACTTTCATTTGCAGAAGTCGTTGATTGAATTCTTATTCTATCGCTGTTTATTAGAATATCTATAGGGCAGGTTTTTAAAGATAAAATTATCTTCAGGTTTAATATCATAGCTTAAATACCCTTTTTGACTAGTAAATATTCTTTTTGAATTGGTTGTAAAAACACAAAAAATTGCGACTAAAATCCCTATTATTAAGACGGATATTTGAAATTTTGATTTCATACTTTTTAACTAAAATCAATAATTATACCAATTTTGATTTACTAATTTTATAAACTAGTTTTTAGATGAATTGCAACAGGAAAGGTTTAATTGTATTATTGATATAATTCGAGAAAAAACCTCCTATTGTCCATTTGGGTTATGAGACAGGATAAAATGAAATCAGCGAAAGTTAAGGCGGGAAATTATTGTGCCTACCAGGAGCGAACTCATCAGGAAGTCAGGGATAAACTTTATGAGTTGGGACTATACAGAGATGAAGTTGAAGAGGTGTTGACTGAATTGATATCTGAAAATTATGTTAATGAAGAGCGTTTCGCCAGAACTTTTGTAAGTGGTAAGTTTAGATTGAAGCATTGGGGGAGAAGAAAAATAATTTATGAATTGAAGCATAAAAATATCTCACCATATTGCATTGATAAGGCATTAAAGGAAATATCGGATGAGGAATATGAAAAAGTAGCGATGCAGCTCGTTGATAAAAAATTAAGTAATATGTCGGGGGAGGAATTTATTGTAAAAAATAAAATTGCCAGATATATGAGCAATAAAGGTTTTGAGACTGAATTGGTCTGGTCAATTTTGAATAATAATTTAAAATTCAGGCACTAACTCTATTGAAGGTAAGGAGGTACTAAAGATTACATTTTTTCCAGTGAGTTGTTCTAAAAGCGGCTTTAGCATAATCACCACATTTTCATTCGTCGATTGATATATTCCCGATTCTATTGCTGCTTCTCTCAGTCTGGCTTCAGCTTTCTGATAAGCCATTTGTAAAATTTCATTTTTTTCAACCTCATCAGAGAATAATCGACTCCACCAGCTTTCCTTGCTAAAGGAATATATCTTTGTATTTTCCAGATCAAGTTTGTGATAGCACAATTCTGGTGATGGAAGCTGTATAACCACAGAATCTTTTTTTAAATCAATATCTGAAACTTCAAGTTTAGCCAAGTCGATGCAACCTACGGCTTCACCAGAGGCAATTAGAATTACACTCAGGTCAGGATTATAATTGTGGGTATTTAATATGGAATTTCCTATAATTTTTCCATCACTAAGCCGCTTGTATTCAAATACCTCTTTAAAGTTATATTTAACCAATTCCAGCTTGCCGAGATTTTCGACCTCTTTAAGAATGACAGATGTATCAATGATGTGTTGATATTCTTTCTCTTTTTTACCAAATGGCCAGTGATTCGTAAGATAAAGTGCAAACACAATTACGATAAGCAAAAGCCAGGGAAGAACCTTCAGAATCAGTTTTGGCGAAATCATATTTCTAAACTAATGAAAGAATATATCAATTTACGATTAAACCAATAGCCTTTCCATATTCTCGTAATAGATTTTCAACTACTTTTTTAATGGGCAATATCTCCTTTACATTTTCAATTGATGGACCTGCACACCACACACTTTGGTTGGTTGAGCTAAATGCAGCTTTTTTCAAAGATTTCATGCCTTTATAGAATGTCAACATTTTAGCTAATTTTTTAAATCTGCGTTGCTTATTCAGGAAGGCCTCAAGCATACTTTGTCGGGTTCCGGTTTTTTGCACATATGGCGTATTGATAACTGTACAAGGAGATCCACTTAATTTGGTTGTCATGACTATATCTTTAGCGGAATAATGAATGCATGCCTCCTTGTAATCTTGAGAAACCGGGGATTCTTCCGTTGCAATGAATGGACTTCCCATGGATATGCCACATGCCCCTTCATCTAACTTTTCCAACAACTGTTTGCCATTTCCTACGCCACCTGCTGAAATGATCGGCAAATCAGATACGGATTGCAGCCTATTTATAAGTTCCTTACTACTCAATTTCCCGGCATGACCTCCGGCTTCATTATTCACTGCAATAAGTCCATTTGGTTTTAGGTCTGAAACTTTTTTGCCATATACTTCATCGACTACATCACAAAATACAAGTATTCCATTTTTATGACATTTTTGTATAATTTGAGATGGATTACCTAATGAGGTAATCAAATAATCTACTTTGTAATCCAGACACGATCTTAACTGCTCTTTAAGTTTAATATTTGATTTATTCGCAATGAGATTTATACCAAACGGTCCATTGGATTTTTCCTTTAATTCTTCCAGGGCTTTTCTGAATTCCCTGTCTGTTCTATAATTCAGTGCGGGAATTGCGCCGGTGATACCTGCCTTAGTTGCTTCAATAATCATATGAACATTTGAAACCAAAAACATCGGGGCCAGGATAATTGGGTATCGAATGCCAAGTAATTTGGTGAGAGTAGTTTTTATTTCAGGAATAGTTGACAAAGCGTTACCTTGTTTTTTGTTTTTTATGCTTTACCGGTTGCCACGGTTGGGAAGGTGGCTTGGAGCAAGAAATAAGAAAGGATGCTAATAGAATAAATATGATAAATTTTTTCATTGAATGGTCATGTTAATAGATCCAGCTAATTTTTAAAATGATTAAACATTCAAATTACTAACTACAATTTTAATAAAATAGTTCATTTATCTCTTAAACGATGGAATTAAAAATCACATTTTATAAAAATAAAATTTTAGGTTTAATTTATAACAGGATACTATTGTTTTCTTTCTTTAGTTTGCCAGCGATTTAGGAAATCCGCTTGCCGTCATGGGTTTTTATTGGGTTTTATGGGATTTGCCTGGTTTTATTGAATTACATTTTACTCGTTGATCAACTATATTATGTTATAAATTCATTAAAATTGTCTTAACTGAAACCCTCTTTTTATAGTTTTCATTGAAAAATACATATTTTATTGTACCATCCTGGTTGATGATATAAGTGGCAGGCACTGGTAAATTTGATCCATTGTCGCCATTAAATTCATCTAACTTTATTCCCCATATTTTGTATTTTGTATTTGTGCCATTTTCGACTTTAAATCTCACTTTGTAGGCATTCATAATTTTCATATCTGAATCAGAAATAATTCGAAAAGAATTGTTGTACTTTTTTGAAGTTTCATCTACAAATTCCA
>DAOVYU010000227.1 GCA_030635465.1 Bacteroidales bacterium
AACAAGAAAGCAAAGGAAAAGCGTGATAAGATGATCAACGATGCGCTGACGGTGATCGCACTCCTGGCTGTCTTCTCATTGATCTGGGACCTCTCAGACTGGCTCAGCAAACTATTTTCAGCAGGCACTAATTTCTATATGATCACCAGTGGCTCCCTGACGACCCTTGTTACTCTCATCCTCATAATATTCATGATCCGTAAGAACGGCCGGAAAAAAGGCAGGGTATAATCTTCTTTTTCCTCTTGATTTTACTCAAACGTTTTATTCATACCTCAAGGCCTCCACCGGGTTTCTGCGCGAAACCTTAAAGGTTTGCCAGCTCACTGTAATAATTACAATTAATAGTGCAATTGCTCCGGCAAGGAGAAAAATCCACCAATTTATTTGGGTTCTATAGGCAAAGTTTTGCAACCATTGGTGTGTTACATAATAAGTAATTGGGGTAGCAATAATAAAGGCCAGGCCAACCCATTTAATAAATACAATGTTAAGCATTTGCATTATTTCATAAACTGAGGATCCGTTTACTTTACGAATGCCTATTTCTTTGGTCCGTTTCTCTGTCATGAATATTGATAATCCCATTAAGCCAAAGCTGGCAATGAGAATTGCCAATATTGAAAAGGCATTAATGAGCCTCATTAATAGTTGTTCAGAAGCATATTCTCTATTTAATTGTTCATCCAGGAAGGAGTAATTAATTGGTTGACCGGGATAGATTTCCGACAGTTTGTTTTCAATGGCACCAATAACCTGCCTGCTCATGTTTTGCTTAATTCTGGCCAGTACAAATCTATTAAACCTTGAATCAGGACCTGGAATAAAAAATGCGAAATTCTCGATTTCGGAGTGGAGAGAAGAGTAATGGAAATCGCCTATAACTCCAAGTATCATAAACCCGGGTGAATTATTATCAGCCGCCTCATTTTCACTCATGGGTAAATTACTGGTGGCAATTTGTTCTTCAGAATATATACTTTTTAAATGCTCATAAAATGTTTCATTAATTAACCATCCCCCTGTTGCCTCACTTTTGGCTTCGGTAAAATATCTCAACGGCTTTATTTTTAGAGTTTCGATGGCGTTCTGGTCGATGTGCCCAAATTTAAATGGGAAAGTGTTATTTCCACTCGTAAGATTCATATCCTGTAAATGATATCCGGGATAATGTCGTGCTGTACCAGCATTCATTATCCCGGGAATCATTAAAATTTCTTCTCTGAAAATATCAATCTTTGCATTTTGCTGTGGTATTTTTATTACTAAAACATTTTCGCTGGAATAGCCCAAATCTTTTTTCTCAATAAAATTCATTTGTTTATTTAGCAATAGTGCAAAACCAATTAATGCAATTACCATAACAAATTGAAAAATTACAATGGGAACAGCTGCCTGCATTCCTTTTTGCTTGTTAGCTTCCTTCATGATTGTCAGGTCCTGAAAGAGATTTAATGAGCTGAGAACAGAAATTAACACAGTTACAATCAAAAACAAACTAAAAAATACAATCCAAAACTTAAAGTTTTGAAATGAGATGTTCCAATCGGTAATGAATTGTTCGGCGAGAGTTAGATTGAAAGCAGAAAGTAAAAAAAATGACAGTAAAAAACTGATCGTTACGGAAATTAATACATCCATAAATGTTTGAAGAAAAAGGTTAAATTTATTACCACCATAAAACCGGAAGATGAGTATGGCCGTCCGGTTAAAGGCGGTTCTCGTAATATGCATAATCACGGAGTTCATGACAGCGATGACAAATATTAACAGGCCAACCATCAGAAGAATATTAAGCGATGAACGGCGGACGGTTGGCTGCTTTTCATTATTCAAGCCCTGGGTTGTATGTATGTCGTAAACAGGCTGAAGCTTATGATTAATGACATCTAAAGGAGGCCCGTGCTTTCCACCCAGCATGGGTTCAGCTATAGTTTGAAGACTTTCTTCCAGTGCATTAATATTTGCTGAAGGATAAAGCTTAAGATATATTAAACCTCCAAAAACTTTTCGCGATTTAACGATTTCTGTTGTTGGGGTAAAGTGCCCCACTTGCGACAGCAGCATTTCATATTTAATATGCGAAGTTTCGGGCAGGGGTTCAATGATGCCTGTTATTGAGTATGCAATCAAGCTATCCTGATTCCGGGTAAAAGACCTTAACAAGACCGTTTGCCCAACTGCATCCTTTTCCGGAAAAAGCTTTTTTGCCATGCCTGGAGTCACCATCATAGTGTTTGGCTGATTGATGGAGCTTTTATTTCCCCGAATTATTTTAACAGAGAAAAAATCCATAAACGAGTCATTGACAAATATTGCGTCCTTGACCCTTATCCTGTTTTCACCAATAAATACCTCTTCAATATTGTGAATATTATAACATAATGTATGTGATGCGACTTCAGGGTAATCAGACAAAACATCATCGAAACAGGCAAATGTATTGGTGCTGAAGCTACCTTCTCCATAAGTAGATATAAGGCGGTAGCTATTTTCACCATTTGGGATGTATTTGTCGAAACTGAAATGATGAGTCGTATATAATAATATTGCAAGACTAACCGAAATTGCAATTGCCATTCCACCAATGTTTATTAATGAAAACGCCTTTAATGTTATTAATCGATGAATTGCAATTTTTATACTTTTTTGAATCATGTATTCTTAACTTAATACAGATATTTTATCTTATACTTATCCAACTAACCATCTTTCTCATTTATTTTTATTCGTATCTCAAAGCCTCTATCGGATTCCTTCGTGCAGCCCTATATGTAAGCCAGCTCACCGTAAGCAATACAATGGCCAGGGTAATTCCTCCCGACAGCACAAATATCCACCAACTGAGCGCGGTTTGATAAGCAAAATTTGCCAGCCATTTATCCATGGCATAATAGGCTACGGGTGTTGCTATTACAAAGGAGATGACAATCCATTTTACGAAGCTTATATTAAGCATTTGTACGATTTCGGTAACCGAAGCTCCGTTCACTTTGCGAATACCAATTTCCTTGGTTCGTCTTGCCAAAATAAAGGATGCCATGCCCATTAACCCTATGCAGGCCAGTAATATTGCCAGTACGGCAAAATATCCCATCAATTGAAAAGTCTTGGTGTCCTTTTGATAATGTTGCTGCAGTATATTATCAAGGAAACCAAATTCAATAACCTCATTGGGGTAATAATTTTGACAGATTTCGGTAACGGACTTCAATGAACCAATAGCATCGGAAGGCCGTACCTTGACGATCAGATGGTAGGCCAGGCTGTAATCTATTAAGAATACAGCTGGTTTAATTTTATTGTAAAGTGATTCGAAGTAAACATCCTCGATGACCCCAACTATGCGCCGGGTTGATTTTGGCCAGTTACATTTAATTGATTGCCCTATGGGATTTCCCTCTATTTCCAAAAATTTTACAGCTTCTTTGTTGAGAATAATGGATTCTGTAACATCCGTTTTTAGTTGATCAGAAAATAATCTTCCTTGCTTTGCTTCAATTCCCAGGGTTTTGAAATAATCGAAGTTAACATGTACATAAGGAATTAGGATATATTCCGTTTTACCTTCTGGTAAAACAATACTTTTATTACTGAGAGAGCCTGATGGAATACGGCTGGCAACGGAAACACTTGAAACATAACTCTGACTAAGTAGAGTATGCTTTAGTGTATTGTATTTTGCTTCATCGCCGTAATCGAAAATCGTAGTAATTACTGCTTCTTTGTCAAAACCCAGTTCTTTGTTTTGTATAAAATTAATTTGACGAAACATAATAATTGAACATGCAATTAGAATGATCACAATGGTAAATTGAGCAACAACAAGTATTTTTCTGAATTGAAATTTACCACCATCATTATTTCTTGAGGACTTTAATACTTTGGTCGGGTTATAGGAGGAAAGAACCAGGGCAGGATACCACCCTGCCAGCAGACCCACGATTAAGACCAAACCCAGAAGACTCAATATGATATTTGGTTTCTCCAGGATTGAAAATGACAGGTCTTTACCAGAAAGTTCATTAAATATTGGTAATCCAACCCAAACAATAACTAACGAGAAGCATAATGAAATAAT
>DAOVYU010000048.1 GCA_030635465.1 Bacteroidales bacterium
AAAGATCCCAATGTAAAGGCAATCCTTGTTAACATATTTGGTGGTATTGTCCGTTGCGACAGTGTTGCTACCGGAGTTGTTGATGCATATAAAAGAATTGGCGAAATCAATATTCCGATTATAGTAAGGCTTCAAGGGACCAATGCCGAAGAAGGCAAAAGGATTATTGATGAATCCGGATTAAAAGTGCATTCTGCTATATTGCTTCGCGAAGCTGCCGAATTGGTTTCAGAAGTACTAAGTTAGAAATACAAAACAAGAAAAAAAACCTGTTATAAAAAGTAACAGGTTTTTTTATGGAACAATAATATTTAAAGATTGAGGATCTACTTTTATATGTAGTTTTTCACCTAACAGCATGGGTTCACCATCTATATTCACCCATTTTCCTTTTTCCATTTCAACAACTAGATTTGCTGCTTTGATGATCTCAATATTTTTCCATAAATCAATCTTTCGCCAGTACAATAAGCTAGCCAGGAAAGGTATTTCAATGACGGAAGGTTTTTGCATGATAATCACATCCAATAATCCATCATCAATTTTAGCATGAGGAGCTATTGAAGTCCCATAACCAAACTGATCAGAATTAGCAAATCCGATGAACAAGGCCCTGGTATCAATGAACTTACCATTAATTTCTATTTTATATCTTTTAGGTTTGTAAGCAGGATACTCTTCTGCAACAATCCTGGCATATGATAAAAATCCACGTCTTGATCCATGTGAAAACTTCTCCGCCACAAATGCATCAAATCCAATACCTGCTATACTTACAAATAATCGGTTATTAATGGAACCGGTATCAATTTTAATAACCTTATGTTGATTGATTATCTCAATTGCCTTTTTATAATTAACTGGTATTTTAAGATGGTGTGCCAGGCCATTACCTGAACCTGCCGGGATTATACCAAGAGCAGTTTTACTGCCAACCAAACCTTTAGCCACTTCATTTACAGATCCATCCCCTCCCACTGCTACAATCATATCTGTTTGCCCTGCTGAATAATCCTTGCAAATTTCAGTAGCATGATTAGGCCCTTCAGTATACAGTATCTTATATTCAAATTTTACTCTATCAATAGTAGCGGTTATTTGTTTTACAAGTTGGCCTTTTTTGGAAACCCCTGAAATAGGATTAACAATGAATATGATGCGTTTTTTGGTCACTCCTCAAAAATAAACAAATTGAAGATAGTAGAGAAAAGAATTAACGACAACTTACTTGCAATAAATTACTTCAACAGTTCGGGTAGCTGTGGCAGAATTTCCAGCTTTATCTTCAACAGTATAAACAACCGTATAAGTTCCAATCTGATCAGCATCTACATTGTTGGTGGTATTAATTTTATCGGTGATATCTCCATCTTCCTCATCCTGGGCAGTAGCTCCCTGATCAACATACTCACTACCAATACAATGAGAAATCGGATTAACACCTAATACTGTAATCACAGGCGAATTGGTATCTTTATTACAAGAAATAAGCAACGATACAAACAGAAGTATACTAATTCCCAGAAGTTCTTTTGATTTCATTTTAATATTTTTTATATAAAAGCATAACTAAAAAAATCAATTTATATTGGACAATTTAATTTAAAATGATTAAAAATTATTTTTCTTTCTTTAATATGATAAATTAAAACACTATAAATTTGCAGTTTAATGGCTTGTTAATTGGTTAACAATTTTATCCAAAATTACTTGTTCTCCAATTGATTTATTATAAATTTGACGGCAATATTTATTTAATCCAATACCTTATGAATGCAGCATCGAACAAAATTGCAACAGCTGGAAATAAAGGCGATCGCGTTAGATCGGATTGTTTTGTTACCCTTGAAATGAAAAACAAAGGTGGTCTTATAATTGACATCAAGAGCAAAGTTAAAGTTATGTTTGGCAAGGCAATTAAAGACCTTACAGTTGATATCTTAAACTTTTTTGAAATTAAAAACGCGAATATCAGTATTGAAGATGCTGGTGCATTACCATTTGTTCTGGCTGCACGAATTGAGGCTACCATCAGACAATTGGTCAAAACCGACAAGGAGTATTTATTGGAGTTGATCCCTGAAAATCAATACCAAACTAAGAGAGATATTTTCAGGTTTTCCAGATTATATCTCCCTGGCAATACACCAAGTTTGATGATCAATGCAGGCATTCATAAACCCAATGGAATTATTTTGGACCTGGAAGATGCTGTTGCTCCTGATAAAAAATTTGAAGCTAGTTTTGTTGTCAGAAATGCCTTACGTCAGGTTGACTATTATGGAGCCGAACGAATGGTTCGTATCAACCAGGTACCTCAAGGACTGATTGACCTGGAGTTTCTGGTACCACATAATGTAAACCTCATATTGGTTCCTAAATGTGAAGATAAAGCTCAGATTGTGGCTGTAAATAAACGCATTGAATCCATCAAAAAAAAGAAAGGTATCAGCGGAAATATATGGTTGATGCCGATCATCGAGAGTACTTTGGGTGTGATTAAGGCTTATGATATTGCCAGTTCTGCGGATAATATTGTTGCCATTGCCATTGGCCTTGAAGATTATACAGCTGATTTAGGAACACAACGAACTAAAGAAGGATCAGAGTCATTTTTTGCCAGATCAATGGTGGTAAATGCAGCTCGTGCAGCAGGTGTTCAACCCATTGATTCAGTATTCTCAGATATTTCTGATATGGAAGCCTTGAAACAAAATGTTTTGGTTTCTAAATCATTGGGTTTTGATGGAATGGGTTGTATACATCCTCGCCAGATTGAAGTCATACACAAGAACTTTGCACCCCAGGAAGCTGAAATTGAAAAAGCTAAAAAAATTGTTAATGCTTTTATCATAGCAACCGAAAAAGGATTGGGTGTTGTTTCTCTGGGCTCAAAAATGATAGATCCACCAGTAGTTAAAAGAGCACAAAAATCAGTCAATTTAGCCATCTCCCTGGGAATATTGAATAAGAACTGGAGGGAAGAGTTTAAATAAATTACAAAAAACAAGACATCAGTAAATAAAGTAAATAATGAAAAAATACGATAAACTGGTAACCAATGCTGTTGGGAGAGAAGTTCCAACCATTATAAACGGAGAAGAGCATATTCCATTTAAAGGTGTAGGAAAACACATCCCAACCGGCAGAAAACATGCACCACGCATCGCATCCTGTGCCAACTACCCTTCCGATGGTAATAAAACAGTGGTATCCCTTAAAGAAGCTTTGATAAAATCAGGATTAAAAGATGGAATGACAATCTCTACCCACCACCATTTCAGGAATGGAGATTTAATTGCTAATCAGATATTTGACTTAGCACATGAATTGGGTGTTAAAAATCTACGCTGGTACCCATCAGCTTCCTTTCCTTGTCAGGAAAAATTAATTGAGTACCTGGAAGATGGTACCATCAACAGGATAGAAGGAAGTATGAATGGACCCTTAGGAAGATTTACTTCAGAAGGAAAGATGAAAGGTACCGCCATTTTACGTTCGCACGGCGGAAGGTACCAGGCAGTTCAGGATGGTGAAGTGCAAATAGATATAGCTGTGATTGCTGCTCCATCAGCAGATCCATTTGGAAATGCCAATGGCGAAGATGGTCCTGCTGCATGTGGATTACTAGGCTTTGCTTTAGGAGATTCTCAATATGCTGACAAGGTTATTATTGTAACAGATAATTTGGTTCCATTTCCATGCATTCCATGGCAAATCCATGGAAATTATGTTGATTATGTTGTTGTAGTGGAACAGGTAGGGATACCTGAGAAAATAATATCAGGAACTACACGAATCACAAAAAGTCCAGACAGATTACTTATTGCTGAACTTACATCCAAATTTTGTGATGAAGCAGGCATTATTAAAGATGGGTTCTCTTATCAGGCAGGTGCAGGAGGAACAGCATTATCAATAGGAATATATTTCAGTGAAATATTGAGAAACAGAGGATGGAAAGCCAGATTTATAAGAGCAGGAAGTAACAAATATCCAGTCGAAATGCTGGAAGAAGGCCTGGTTGACTATATCCTAGATGGACAAACATTTGACCTCGATGGCGTCCGTTCAATGAGAGAGAATTCGGGTCATGTTAATACCAGTCCATTTACAAGCTATAATTACCATGGTAAAGGAAATTTTGCCGGGATGGTAGATGTTGTAATTCTTGGAGCAACTGAGGTGGATGTAAACTTCAATGCCAATGTTGTTACCCATTCGGATGGCTTGATGTTACATGGTGTAGGTGGTTGGCAAAACTGCCTGTTTTCAAAATGTACTATATTACCAATACCATTGTTCCGTGACAGGATACCGGTAATTAAAGATGAAGTAACCACAATATGCGGACCCGGTGAATTAATTGATGTAATAGCTACTGAACGTGGAATTGCCATAAATCCACGACGTAAAGATTTAATAGAAAAGCTCAAAGGTTCCAATTTACCAATTAAAACAATTGAAGAGTTAAAAGAAGAAGCCGAAAAAATATGCGGCATACCTGAAAAACCTCAATTAAGCGATGAAATAGTAGCAGTGATCAAATGGGTAGATGGAACTGTAATTGATTCAGTAAGAAAAGTATTATAATAAAACCAGTACTGTAATAAATTACGCTGACTATCTTTTCATATTTGGATTGCTATAAATGGGTTCATCAACCCATTTACCGTTTCTTAATTCGCCTAAGATCACAACATCTTTGAATTTATGAAATTCGTCATATGCCATCATCATTTTCTCTTTGGTATCACGATAAATCTTTATTCCGGATCTTTCACCTTTACGTCTAACATCGATGTAAAATCCGTCACGAAACTTTTTTGGTCTTGTTGGTGGTCGTCCCATAAAATTATTAAAATTAAAATATTATCCGCTTATTTAACAAATCACTAACCAAAATAATTCGCCCTTAATGTAGTGATTTATGCAGATTTACAGGCAATTAAGATTGAATATGAAAATAATTTGGCTATAAATCAACAGCTAATGTAAGAAAATTTCTGAGAAACCGAATTTATTTTATAAAAACATGTAAAAAACCCAAAAAATAATTTTAGAAACGCTGATAATAAACTTTAGGGAAAAAGTAAAAAGCTGGATTCTTTTTATTTGATACTATTGATATCAAAATCGAACCCAGCCTTTTTTGTCAAACTTAACGTTGCTCTTTAATTGGCATTATAAATGCTGCCTGACCCAGTGATATTTGCATTTATTTGTGGATTCCCCCTATAGTAAACACTACCACTTCCTGATATATTCACATCCAGGTAATCTATAACCCATACTTCGCTGTTTCCTGAACCGCTAATCCTTACATAAGTATTGGTAGTTTCCAGATTAAAAGCTTTTATATCGCCTGAACCACTAATATCTATTCGGTGTTCATAAGCACTACCTCCCAATTCAATTCTTCCCGACCCGGAAATAAAACTCTCAATCAGGTGAGCATTTGTATACATATTTATACTTCCTGATCCACTTATATTCAGGTATACATTGGTAGTATCTGAAAAGGAATTGGTTGATTGAATGGAACCAGAGCCACTGATAGCTGCATAATCAATATTGGGCAAAGTAATATAAATGGTAACACCTGCATGGTTTCTTACTGAATTATAATAACCAATTTTCCAGTAACCATCTGAAGTAACATACTTTTCAATATTATTGATGATATTCTGTTGTCCTGAAATTCGAATTGTTTGAGAATCACCACGGGTTAGAACTACATTGGCATCAATACTGAGCGAAATTGCAGAAACACCAGGCAAATCAAACTCCTGAGTTACTATTGGCCCACTACCTTTTACAGATTGCCCATATTTCTGACAGGATGAAAATACTATCAGGATTCCTATTAATAAAAGCGGTAAAATAAATTTTGTCTTTTTCATTGTATATTTTATTACTTTTTTCTAATTCAACTGACAATTATAAAATTCAATAGTTGCAATTATTATAAAAAAAGTGTGAAACAAATCAGTTTATGTAAATTATATTTCGATTATTAATAAAAAGATAAATTTACAAATAAGAAGAAAAATATGGATAAAGGATATAATATATTGTTTTAAAGACGAGCCCGATTATTTCTTTTGGATACAATAAGCTTTTATACACAAATCAAAATTCAGGGTAATATATTTGCTATTTGAACCACATGCATACCATGTTGTTGGCCAGTTTTTATAGTTAGGGTTTATCCAGCATTTGTTTTGTTTAATATGAGGGTTTGAATATCCATCAATTTTTGCCTCAATTGGTAAAGGAGTGGTATCATTTGGTGTGACATAGCGCATCAAAATATAAAAATCATCACCCTTATTTAAATGTATTTCCTGATTTACATCCAGTGTAAAATATCCTGCATACTTACAATTAACTGAGTCAGAATTTCCCATATACCCCGATAGTTTTTTCGAAGTCGTATCGAAATCATCATAAACTTCAGCATAAATTCTTGTATGATCAAAATTGACCGATGTTCCAATCTTCTTTATCCAAACATTTTCTTCAGCCTCATATTTCACCAATCCATAACATATCGAATCCCTGAATCCATATGAATAATAAGAACCCAATGTATCGTAATAATAAAGTTTTGCTTCCGGATTATAATCCATCCATTTAGGCCATATGGCATTAATGCTTAATATATTCGGATCCTGGAATGGAATATAAAAAAATCCGTTTTCTCCAGACTTCAAACCCAGACTATTTTGGGCAATCCAAACACCAATACCCTTTTTCGTTGTTAAAGTATCATTCCAACCAACCAAAATAATTGCATGGTTGATCTTTTCTTTGTTTGTGTAATAAACATGTGTGATAGAATCCACATCCTTTTTCTTGAAAAACATCATGGAATATACAGCACCATAATCCATAATAACCTGCTTGATTAGCTTTGGATCATCCGGGATGTAGCGTGCATCAGAAAAGTATGTATAAATTTCTGGTTGTGGATGATAAATTGAATCCGTTTCATCATTTTTAATGAGAGGCCCACTCCCTCTTGAAAAATAAGCCGTTGCCATATAATGGTTA